>JAZRMJ010000001.1:0-2179 GCA_045647445.1 Acutalibacteraceae bacterium
ATGGATGGCTACACCGAGACTTTAGCTATGTTTGGTGAAAAGTTGCCTTATAAGGGCAGTTTGATTGGTGTGATTTCGTCGCACAACCCCTATCCCTCAAAAATCGAGTATAAAGATAACAGCATTATCGCCGATTTTGACTGTAACGGCACAGCCGACGAGATTCGCCGGTTCTTTAAAAAGAGCGATTATGTTAACGATATCTATCCCGAAATTGAATATTACAGCTACGCACTCGAATATACCATTAATGGTAAAACCTACACCCTGCAAAAAACTCCTGAAGATAACTTAGTCACCAATAAGGATGACCTTTGTGTTTTTGTTGCTGATTTGAATGGCGATAAAAAGCTGGAGCTTGTGGTTTATAACTGCGAAATGTCTATATCATCAAGCGCTGCTATATATGAGCTTGTTGACGGCAAGTATCAAATTGCTATCAACTATATAACAAACCCCGGTCATTAAGATTGACAGCCTCTCAAAAGAGAGGCTGTTTTTTATATCAAGGCTAAGGTTTGTATAAAAAAAGAGCTTTTTCTCTCTCTGTCTTTTTTGCTTTGCAAAGTCGTCTCTCTCGTTAGAGGCGTCTATAAAGCGAGCCAACATTAAATTTTGTTTGGTTAAAAAGCCATAAAATTGCCCCCTAATTTTGGCATATACGCACTTGTTTTTTAGCACATATTGTTTTATAATGATGAGGAAGTCTACATATTGTAGATAAAAAATAGGAGAGTGATAACGGTTATGGACAAGTTTTTTAAAATTTCCGAGCGCGGCTCAAATGTTAGAACCGAAATCGTTGCGGGTCTGACAACCTTCTTCGCAATGGCGTATATCGTCGTTACAAACCCCAACCAGGTTACCGGCTTCACCGAAGGCCTCGGTCAAATCTGGAACGCTGTTTACATCGCATCTATTTTAGTTGCAGTAATCGGCACCCTGCTCATGGCTCTTTACGCAAAGATGCCCTTTGCTCAGGCTTGTGGCATGGGTCTCAACTCTTTCTTCTTTGTTAGCTTTATTCTGCCTGCATTAATATCAGGCAGCAACGTAGTTGAAGGCTACCAAGCAGGTCTTGTAATCATTCTTGTTTCAGGTATTTTGTTCCTGATTCTTTCGGTTTCCGGTCTTCGCTCTAAGATAGCCAGAGCATTGCCCGACTGCCTCAAAAAGGCAATCCCCGCAGGTATCGGCCTTTTCATTGCCTTTATCGGCTTTAAAAACGTTGGTATCATTCAGGCTAACCAGTACACCTTCGTTCAGTTCAACGACTTCCACGGTGCTATTGCAAGCGGCAAGTTCATAGAGGCTTCTCTGCCTGCTCTTATGGCTCTGCTTGGTCTGCTTGTTATTGCTGTGCTTGAGAAATTCAAGGTTAAAGGCTCTGTTCTTATCAGCATTGTTGGCATAACCGTTATTTTCCACCTCGTTAATTTCTTTGCAACCGGTGCTGTTCCCTCATTCGATTTGGGTCAGATCGGTCAGTCCTTTAAGGATTTTGCAGAGATCGGCGTTGTTGGTGTATTCAAGCCCGAATCTTGGATTAATGCTTTCACCGGCCCCGTTATTGGTGGCGTATTCTCAGCAATTATGCTGGTTATCACCTTCTGCCTTGTTGACATGTTTGATACCATCGGCACCCTCTATGGTACTGCTTCCCAGGCTGACCTGCTCGACGAAAACGGTGACCCCGTTGACGTTGACAAGTGCATGACCTGCGACTCTGTTGGTACCGTTACCGGCGCTGTTCTGGGCACCTCCACCTGCACAACCTTTGTTGAGTCAGCTGCAGGCGTTGGCGCAGGCGGTCGCACCGGTCTGACAAGCGTTGTTACTGCTCTTTGCTTCCTCGCTTGCCTCTTCCTCGCTCCTCTTGCAAGCATCGTTCCTGCTTGCGCAACCGCTCCCGCACTTATCTATGTTGGTGTTTTGATGCTCAAGAACTTCTCTAAGGTTGACATGGATGATCTTCGTTCATCTGTTCCCGCTTTCTTGGCATTGATTATGATGCCCCTTACCTACTCCATCTCTAACGGTATCGGTATCGGTTGCATCGCCTACACCTTCATCACCCTTTTGACCGGCAAATATAAGAAGACTGACATTGCAGTTACTGTTATTGCAATCCTCTTCATACTTCGCTTCGTAATGATCACCAAGTCGGAGGCCAAGCGGT
>JAZRMJ010000002.1:0-2414 GCA_045647445.1 Acutalibacteraceae bacterium
CAAGACTATTTTTGCGTATATTATCTTTATCCGTGGCGGTTTCTTGCTTTATGAGTTCGCCGAGTTGCAAAACAGGCAAAAGTAGCCAGCCCCAAATAAAGTTATTTGCCACCCAATAGGTGCTCTGTTCACCCACAACATTGACCATTCGGGAAATCATAACCATATAAGCAACGTTACGAACAAGAGATTCAAGTCCTGAAATACTACCAATTTTTATAAATTCTTTCACCCAAGCGAAATTAAGTTTTGCTTTGCCAAAAATGTTGATTTTTTCTTTTGAAAGAAGCACAAGTGATACGGCAAGTAAAACAATATTAACAACAATATTTGAGTAACCAATTCCGTTTACGCCAAGCGTTAAGGATATAGGCAATGATGATACAAGGAACGTATCACAAACAAGACTTAATACAAGTCTTGCAAAGGTTAAAGTATAAAGATATTTGCTCTTATTTATTGTTACAAGCGCAACTATTGTGAATTGTGTAAGTATTAAAAATATGTTTGCTATACTTTCAATACGGATATATGTAGCCGAAGCATCAAATATACTTACATCGGTTGCCATTAGCGACAAAAGCGGTTTTGTAAAGCAAACGATAGCTACGGATAAAATAAGATAAATGCATAAGGACATTAACATTCCTGTTTTCACTCGGTTGGTAAACTCTTTTTTGTCATTTACTACCTTTCCAATGAAATAAAACAACGGCAGAATAATTGCCTCGTTTATGATTTCATAAAGCAGATTTACCCACGATAATTGCCCTGCGATTGAGAAAGAATATCCTCCGGGAAGTGAGCCGAGAAAAAACACACGTACAGTTGTGTACACTGTGGGTGCTAATCCAAGGACTAAAAGTGCGAAATAGAGTTTGTAGTTGATGGTTGATAATGACAGTTTGATTTTAGAAAACATTTTGTTTTCCCCTTTTTTATAATACTTATAAAAAGCGACAAAAAAGACGTCTGCACAAAAATCGCAGACGTCAAAATATAACAAGGGCCCATATGCTATTGACGACCACGACCAAAAGTGCATTTGCCAGATAGTACCACACCTGTCACGTATGTGGTAGTTACCTCATAGCTTAAAGTCGCAATTCACATTCATATTATAACAATATAACTGAATTGAGTCAACAATTACTATCCTTAAGAATACGACCCTTAGCATAGTCTTTTTTGATTTAATCTAAATCACTATATACAGAACAATAGTGTTCTCCATTATACTGCCAGCCCATGCAGTAGCCTACGGGATTAAATAATGTTCCGTAGCGTCTGCCACAATCGGGGCAGGTTTAGCCTTTATCATAGTGAAGGCATACAGTTTTGCCTTTAACCTCTAAGCTGTGTAAGACAAGTGAATAAAATTCGCACATCACAGTTTGCCTTCGCTCGTGAAAACAGGATGAATGCAAACACCATCCAATACGGGGTGCGTATAAAACCACAAAAAAACCGCCTGAGTATCTCTACTCAGGCGATTAACTTAAAGCTTACTTTGCGGTCTTAGCCTTTTTGCGGGCGTTGGCAGCATTCTTCCACTTAACCCAAATTGCGGGAGCGAGGAAGATGGATGAATATGCACCACTAATCAAACCAAATGCAAGCGGAATGGTCATGCTGCGAAGAGCAGTGATACCATTGAGTTCGCAAACAATCATGATAATAACGATTGCCATAAAGGTTGAAAGGCTGGTCATGATGTTACGAGAGAGCACCTGATTATTAGAGAGGTTAACGGTATCTTCAAGCGACTGCTTAGAGCCATAGATACGGCGATTCTCTCTCACACGGTCAAATACAACGATGGTGCTGTTGAGCGAGTAGCCGAGCAGAATCATAACAACTGCGATAAAGTTAGAGTCAATCGGCAGTCTGAAAATGACCGATGCAACAAATGCAATCAAAATATCGTGAACAAGGGCGACCAGAGCAGCTGAGCCTGCGAGCAGACCACCAACCTTACGGAAGCGGATGGTAACATAGATAATTACCAGCAGCGCACTGATAACAACTGCAACAAGGCACTTTGCGAAGAAGACGGCACCAACGCTGGCGTTAACCGAGTTGACCTCTTCTTGCTTGATTGAATTCTTCTTGAAAGCATCGTCTTTAGTCAGCTTATCGGTCAGCTTATCAATCAGCTTAGCCTCAAGAGACTTATTTTCAGCGAGTGAAATAACGATTTTTTGTGAATCGTCAGAAACGCCTGAGGTAGTGGCAACGTTAACCTTTTTGCCAATAGCATCAGCAGCAAGCTGAGCAACCTTTTTCTCATCGACGGTGCCCTTATAGGAGTAGGTGATGCGAGTACCACCACTAAAGGTGATATCGAGCACGGGGCCCATAATAAGGGTTACGATAAGGCCGATAAGAATGATAGCGCAAGAGATAATCAGGCA
>JAZRMJ010000003.1:0-5523 GCA_045647445.1 Acutalibacteraceae bacterium
ATCAGGATTATCAAGATAAATGTTATTAACAAGGTTTAGATAGTTATCAGCGACCTTATCTTGAATAACGCCAAGGTTAAGCTGAGGAACAAAACTATTACGACCGATCATAAGTATAACAACATCGTAATCTACGCTCAAATAAGCCTCGAGTTCACGGTCAACGTTACCAATATTGTTAGTGTCAGGGCCAATAGAGTAGCCACCACGACCACAGTTAGGCTTATATTTGTCGCCATCCTCAAACTCATCAAAACGAGAATCTGAGCCATCGGTGCCAACCATTTCAAAGTTAGCACCAGCGCCGAGCATGAATTTAACAAAGTTGTAACGCCAATTATCATTATCGGTCAAGGAGTCACCAATAGTAAGAACCTTGACCGGATCGGTGTTTACGGGTTCATAAACTGTTCCTTGCTCAATTTTTGAAAGGCCAACAACGCTTTGATTCATTGTCAGTACGTCGAGGGCATCAACTGAGCAATCTTTGTTTATATCAGCAGCCTTAGCAAAAACACCATCAACAACAGCCAACTTCAAAACATTTTGTTTTGATTTAAGCAAGTCAGTAGAAGTAATTTTACCATCACCGTTGATATCACCATAAATAACCGAAGTATAGCTATTAACATCGGTACCGTTAAGAGCAGTCTTAACAGTCATACCGGTAGCTATCAAACGGCCACCATTAACAGTATCTCCATCTGAATCGGTAACAGTTAAGTCGTAACCCTCAAACTCTTTGGATACATCATCGATGGTAGAACCACCTTCAAAGCCAAAGAGCACTCTGCCGATATCGTCGTATCTTGTAACTGCAAGTCGACCATCAGGCAAAATTTCTGTTTCGTTAGATTGAGCAGATACCGGCACTATCATACAACCAATCAACAATAATAGGACAAGCACCATGCTAAGAACCTTTGCTGATAAAGATTTAAGCATAATATAACCTCCACATGTTATTAAATAACTATAAAACTATTTCTTTTGACCGTAATACGCATTGGCTCCGTGTTTTCTGAAAAAGTGTTTATCCATAAGTTCTTGCTGCATAGGCTCAGGACCATTCATCTGATAAGTTAAATAAGCCATGTGAGCAACATGCTCTAGAACAATTGAATTTTCAACTGCCTTAGCGGCGCTATTGCCCCAAACAAAAGGACCATGAGAATGAACAAGAACTGCTTGAACCTGAGAAGGATCTAAATCTTTAAAGCGCTCTGCAATAACAAGGCCTGTTTCTTTCTCGTATTCGCCACCAATCTCCTGCTCAGTCATTTTCCTGGTGCAAGGTATTTCACCATAAAAATAGTCTGCATGGGTAGTACCATAAGCTGGCATATCCTTGCCAAGCTGAGACCAAACGGTTGCCCAGTGAGAATGGGTATGAACAACAGCCTTAGTATCTGGAAATGCTTTATAAAGTTCGATATGAGTGGGAGTATCTGAAGATGGGTTAAGATCTCCTTCAACGACATTACCATCAAGATCAACAACAACCATATCATCGGCAGTCATAGTTTCATAGTCAACGCCAGAGGGCTTGATAACTACAAGACCTGATTCGCGATCGATTGCAGACACGTTACCCCATGTGAGAATAACAAGACCACTCTTAGGAAGCATCAAGTTAGCCTCGAATACTTCTTTTTTAAGCTGTTCTAACACTAGCGATACCTCCAATTATTTAAGCTTATAGGCGATATCGTTGTAAAGAAGCTCGCGCTTAAATTCGTTAACATCGGTATCCTTGCCGATATGAACAAACTCAATATCCATAAACTCAGCAAAATCACGCATGTTATCTGCAGTTAAGGTGTAGCTAAGTACGGTGTGGTGAGCACCACCTGCGAGAATCCAGCACTCAGCAGCAGTCTGGAAGTTGGGGAGCGGCTTCCACATAACAGCGGCAACAGGCAGGTTGGGCATAGCCTTAAGGGGACTTACGGCCTCAACATCCTGAACAATAAGTCTCATTCTGCCGCCCATGTCAATCAAAGAAGCGCAGATAGCGTCGCCCTCTTGACCATTAAAGGTGAGTCTTGCAGGGGGCTCTTTGCCACCGATGCCAAGAGGCATAACCTTAACCTGAGGCTTATCAGCAGCTACGCTCGGGCAAACCTCAAGCATATGAGCACCGAGAACCATCTCGTTGCCGGTGGGAAGATTGTAGGTGTAATCCTCCATAAATGAAGTGCCACCCTCAGCGCCTTCAGACATAACCTTCATAACATGGGTAAGGGCAGAGGTCTTCCAATCGCCCTCGCCACCAAAGCCGTAACCATCTTCCATAAGCATTTGGCTTGCAAGACCGGGGAGCTGCTTGAGACCGTGAAGATCCTCAAAGTTGGTGGTGAAAGCCTTATAGTTTCCTGCATCAAGAAGCTTTTTGATGCCGATATAAAGTCTAACCTGATATTTAACGCTTTCAATATCATCGGTGCAGATTTCGTAGCTATTCTTAACGCGATCATAAACAGTCTCAATCTCAGCATCGGTAACAGCGTTAACAAGCTCAACAAGGTCACCAACAGGATGATAGTTAACGGACCAGCCGAGCTTAATCTGAGCCTCTACCTTATCGCCTTCGGTAACTCCAACTTCACGCATGTTATCGCCAAAACGAGCAAGCTTGAGAGCCTTAGAAGCAGCAACACCTGATGCTACACGCATGAAGTCGCCAAGACGCTTCTGAACATCCTCATTCTCCCAATAGCCAACAACAATCTTTCTGGGCTTACGGAGTCTTGCTGCAATAAAGCCATGCTCTCTATCGCCATGAGCTGACTGATAGAGGTTCATGAAGTCCATATCAATGGTATCCCAGGGGATTTCACGACCAAACTGGGTGTGGAAATGGCAGTAAGGCTTCTGAAGAAGGCTCAGACCTGCAATCCACATCTTTGAGGGTGAGAAGGTGTGCATAAAGGTGATAACGCCTGCGCACTCATCATCATAGTTAGCCTTGAGCATGATATCGGTAATCTGATCGGGAGTGGTAACAACAGACTTCCACACAATTTCAAAAGGAATATGAGCGCTCTCGTTGAGCTTCTCAACCATTTTTGCAGTGTTCTCATCGACCATTCGAAGGGTCTCTTCACCATACAAATGCTGACTACCGGTAATAAACCAAAATTTCATAATTATATCCTCCAATTTATAATACTTGAACTGCTGTATTTTCAACCTTGAGAAGGTTTTTATACTTAACTAAATAATCTGCAAATCCCTTAACTCCTGCTTCGGTCGGTTCAGCAGTCTTAATATCAGCTGAAGCAAATACCTTATTTGCAAGATAATCTTCAAGGGTTTCACCCTGTTGCTTAGCAACACAGTACATGGCAAGAATAGCCATACCCCATGCACCACCTTCACCTGAGGTGGTCATAACAGAAACAGGGATGCTAAGAGAATCAGCCATAGCAGAAATACCGAAATCCGCCTTAAAGAATCCACCGTGACCAATCATGCGATCAACAGCAATCTGCTCTTCATCTTTAAGTATATCCATACCGATTTTGAGAGTAGCAACTGAAGAATAGATGCTTGCTCTTGCGAAGTTGCGCAAATCAAAGTTAGCATTAGGCTGTCTTAAAACAAGGGGTCTTCCCTCTTCAAAGCCAGTTATGTGCTCACCTGACAGATAGTTACAAGTAACAGCTCCACCACAATCTGCATCTGCTTTAGATGCCATGTCAAACATAATATCAAGCGCTTTGCCACGTGACATGCTCACGCCGCACTGGTTGCAGAACTCAACAAACATATTTGCCCAGTTGTTGAGCTCCGAGGTGCAGTTGTTGCAATGAATCATAGCAACAGGTGAACCTGTGGGAGTTGTAACAACGTCAATCTCTCTGTGGAAGTATTTGAGAGGTCGCTCAAGCACTGTCATCGCAAATATTGAGGTGCCTGCAGAAACATTACCGGTGCGCTTTAAGATGCTGTTGGTAGCAACCATACCGGTGCCTGCATCTCCTTCGGGAGGACACATAACTGCTCCTGCCTCAAGCTCACCATCTTTATCGAGCAATAAAGCTCCGGCAGAGGTAAGGCTACCTGCTACTTCACCTGCTGATAAAACTGAAGGCACAATATCTTCAAAGCGAACCTTGATACCCGCTTTGTCGGTAAGGTCATTGAGCTTATCAAGCATTACTCTGTCGTAATACTTAGTAGCCTCATCAATCGGGAATACACCCGAAGCATCGCCAATGCCGAGAACAAAGTTGCCTGAAAGAAGATAATGAACACAACCTGCAAGGGTAGTTAGACGCTTGATATCGTTGACGTGATCTTCTTTATTTAATATTGCTTGATAAAAATGAGAAACAGTCCAGCGAAGAGGAATGTTAAAGCCAAACAGCTCGCTAAGTTGCTCAGCTGCTTCACCTGTAGAAGTGTTTCTCCAGGTTCTGAAGTTGGTCAAGAACTCATCTTTCTCGTTAAGTGCTATGTAGCCGTGCATCATAGCAGAAAGACCGATTGATGCAATTTTAGTCAGCTTGACACCGTATTGCTCACTGACGTTTTTCTTTAAATCAGCATAGCAATCAGACATACCGTTAAGAATATCATCTCGATAATATGTCCATACGCCGTCAACCAGTCTATTCTCCCAGTCATGAATGCCAGAAGCAAGAATTTCGCAGTTTTCACCTATCAGAACAGCCTTTATTCTTGTTGAGCCAAACTCAATACCAAGATAAGATTTGCCTGATTGAATGAAGTTTTTGATATTTTCCATAAAAACACTCTCCCATTCAAATAATATTATAGTTCAAACTATTAAATCTAACAAGAATTTTATTATCCATCTATGGACATCTGTTGATATTAGTGGTATAATAAATCAATAAAACTTGGGTGGTGATTGAGCATGCTGGTTAATTTTGAAAATCGCAAAGATCGCTATAATGACTGCATTTGGATGGGCAGATACCTAAACCTAATCAACATACTGCATTGGCACTTAGAATCAGAAATCATAAGAGTTGTTGAGGGCAATGCGAGAATTATGATTGACAGTGTTGTTTATGAAGCAAAAAAAGGTGATTGTTTTATTTGCACCTCAAATACCCTTCACTACATAGAGGGAGAAAAAGACAGCGTTATAGACATTTTAATATTTAACAATTCAGTTTTGACTGATGAATTAAAAAACCTATCCCCTATTGATGCTTACATATCCGAAAGTCACTTGATTGAATCAAGGCTTTCTCTTATAGGAGAGTTGACTATGCAAAAGCCCAGATTTTATCTATCTAAGGCAAATGCTGAAATAATTTTGTTAGTTTCAGAAGTTATTGCCAATAACAATACTAGGTCAATTGCATCAAAAACCAACGCTACCGACATTCAATTCTATAAAAGTATTTCTTGGCATGAAAACTTCGCCTCTGACCTCAAGATATGGTACGCTTCTTGATAATCTCAAAGGGACAGATAAAATGGTTTTTAGATTTTCTGTAACATTCTCACCAACGTCCCCATCTCCACGTGTTGAACCCCTTACAA
>JAZRMJ010000004.1:0-12749 GCA_045647445.1 Acutalibacteraceae bacterium
GGTAACGACGATATCCGCTGTATCCGTTGCCACCATCAGTAAGTGAGTCACCGATACATAAGATTCGGACTGTTTTCTTGCTCTCTGCTGCTGAAGCGGTCAAAGCTACGCTAAAGCAGGTAGCTACCATCAACAGGCAAAGCATGAAAGCCAAAAGTCTCTTTAGCTTCATAAAAAAGCCTCCTTTTTAAGATTAATTCGCTAATTGCGAAAAATTACAGTACATTATAGCACTGTTCATAAAAAATTCATATTGACAATATACCCAAAATAGAACAGCACCGTTTATCACTTTTAAACAGTGAATAATTTGTAAAATGATTGTTAAATTTTTATTAAATCTTGCATATATTGCTTCATTTTAAGCCACTTTGCAAAAGTATATGCATGTGTTTTACATGCATATTATTTTCTGGTTTGTAAATTTAGACGAAAATTCTTTGATTTTGGACAATCGGATTTTGAACGTGATTTTTTTAGTTAACGCAATAATGCCCGTGTTATTACCTGAAAGGATAAAAAAACTGCTATCGCCTACATTTGGTAACAAAAAATCATATTGACAAACAAATCAATTTTAATAAATGGTGTTTTTTGCCTAGAGTCGAAAGATTTTGTGAAACGATGGTTGAATTTTGTTATTGGCTTTTTATCATGCTAAATTCTAATATCGCACTTTCATGGCATAATAAAATTCTGCACAAAACAAATCACCATTGCCAAAAAGCAATGGTGTTGTTTAATTTATTCAATCCAAAGGCGATATGCCATTTGCTCGCCGCCGTTTACTGAGCGAAATCTCCCACACGGCTCAAATCCACTCAGCTCTAAGCCCTTGCAGAGCGCCTCGTTATCGGGGCTCACTCCACAACGAATGGACTGCACTCCGTTTTCTTTGCAACGGGTTACGGCAAAGCTGACTATCTCGCCCACGGCAGCTTCAGCCTCACCCGATACTGCCAAACGGTGCAAAACGGCGTATTCGCCCTCATGCCACTTGCAACCGATTTTGACTCTGAATTCGGTATCCTCCGAAAAGTCGCACACAAAGGATGCAACTATATCGCCACCGTCATTAACAAGGGTGTAGCAAATTCCATCATCGATATCACCGAAAATACTGTCATAATCATAACCCGACTGCCACAGACCACCACGACCAAAAGCCGCATGAGCCATCTCATGCAGCGCATAGATTCGATCGGTATCGGGGTATGCGGCTTCTTTGATAAACATTCAATATCACCATGTTTATTTTAAACCCAACAGCCCACTATTTCAACCAAAAACAAAAGGTCGGTTGAAAATTCGTTAAATCTGTGGTAAAATGTCTGCCTGACGTTATATTGTTTTTTAATCATCGAAAGGGGTATTGGCTATGGCAACCCTAAATATTGTTATGATGCAACCTCAAATCCCTCAAAACACAGGCAATGTCGCTCGCACCTGCGCCGTCACCGGCGCAAGACTGCACCTTGTTGGGCCGATGGGCTTTGAAATTGACGATAAAAAGCTCAAAAGAGCAGGTCTTGATTATTGGCATATGCTTGACATTACCTTTTACGATACCCCTGAGCAGTTTTTTGAGCAAAATAAGGATGGCGAATTCTTTTATTTCACCTCAAAAGGCACCAGGGCTCACTCCGAAGTGACCTATCCCGATGGTTGCTTTATCGTTTTTGGCTCAGAGACTCACGGTCTGCCTGAGGGTTTGCTCCATGATAATCCTGAGCATAGTGTTAGAATCCCCATGAGGGGTGGAGCGAGATGCCTCAACCTCTCAAGCTCCATAGCTGTCGGCACCTATGAGGTGCTCCGTCAATGGAATTACCCCCATCTTGAAAACAAGGGCAGCCTCACTATGTATGAGTGGTAAAACACAAGTTCCTACTTATTTAAATATATATTATATATAAGGCAATTTTTTTAAAATAAAAACAGAGCGTCGCTTTGGGTCTATGACCTCGCAGCAACGCTCTGTTTTGTTTTTTAGTTATTTGTTGCCGAAAATCTCAGAGAAAAAGAAAATCGGAACTCCTGTATCGCTGTCTATTTGATAGGATACGCCAACGCCTGTGTGGGCAAATCTTGAGTTTAATATCAGGGCGTAGTGCTTGGGGCTTGCCTTAAAAGCATTAAACATGTTGGTGTAAACGGCGATAATCTGCTCATCGCTGCCTGTGAAGTGGTCGGTGCTTGAGTAGATCTTGCCCGAGTGACAAGCTTCACCAACAATTTCGCCCAAAACGGTGTATCTGTATTTTTTTGTATCTACGAGGCTGCTGTATTTGGTGCCGTTGGGTCTAGTGTGCGAATAGGCTTCGATGATTTCGGAGCTTCTGATTTGAGCAATGTTATCAAGGTGAGCGTTAAAGGTTACAGGATCCAGACCGTTTTTGACCCTTTCTGCATTAATAAGCTTTAAAAAGCCGTCTTGAATGGTGTTAAGCATTTGAGCTGTAACAAGGCCGTCTTCTTTAACAGTAGGCTTTATAACGGTTTCAGGCTGAGGAGCAACAGCAGGAGCGCTCGAGCTGGGCTTTACGATGCTGCTATCAGTCTGCAAAGGCTCTTCTTTAGAAGAGGTATTGAGCTTGCCGGTAACGGAATTCGCTTCTTCTTTTGAAGGAGCCTCAGTCTTTTGAGAGGTAGCCTCGTTTTTGACAGGTTCCTCGGAGTTAGTATCGTTTTCGTCGGTTACTTCTTCGGCAGAAGAGGTAACTTCGTTTTTAATCTCATTAGCCAACTCAGACGAATTTTTGTCGGCCTTTGCTACTACACGATCCTCAACAGAGGTATCTGTTATATTAATTTTAGCTTCATCAATAGTGCATGCGCACAAAGCAACACACATAACAAGCATTAACACTATTGCTGTCAGCTTACGCATTTCGATCGCCTCTTTTTAAAGTTTATATATATATTATATTATCTTTGAGTAGTTTTTTCAATATCTTTTATGTATTTTGCACAAATGCGAACCATTTTCAGCGTTGTGACCAATTTTTTTATCTCTTTTGGCACAAAAACACGGTCTTGCATGTGCATATTATACATATTCTTGTAAACAAAGTTCACCAAAAAGTAGTGTTATTTATGCCTGAAAGTCGCAAAAGCCCTGATTTTATGCGATTTAACGGTATAAATCGTTGATGCGCTGAATTGTGCACAATTTGCATGTTTATGCGATATTTATGTATATTTATACTTGTTTTGCCTGTTAGTTGCAATTTTTGGTGGTATGTTGGATTTTTGAAAATTAATATTTTTTAGCTCGGTCGGGTGGCGTGAATTTTTTGTAAAGGCAACTACAAATTGCACAATTTTGTGATTTTGCAGACATACATGTATTGCCAAAAGGTGGCTTTTTAGGGCATACACACTATATCTTTGAATTTATTTTGACTTTCACCTATATACGTTTAATGTTTCAATAGTCGGCTGTTTTTATCTAATTCTTGTTTATATTGCTATTTTTTCATAAAATGTTCAATGCAAGTCTGTTAATATTACATATTAAACCCTCAAAAATTAGGTATAAAAATACAATTTGCGAATTTATAAATTAACAAGAGCATAAAGCATTAAAACTCTGTCCGATTTGTCTTAGTTCGGTCAAAGGGTGCCTCTCTGTCTGCAGCTCACACAGCCCCCAAAAGTAATGACTAATCAAAAGCCACCTCTGAGAAGGAGCGTTGCGACCACGACGGTGCTCAAAAAAATATTCTGATTTATAATAAGCACGATTGTGTGAATAGGGTAAGACGCTCGTTTTTTAAAGTTAACTTTTAACCTCAGACCCCATAACATCAGCCCGATTCATAAGCTTTGTATATTGCCAAAAGAAGGCTTGCGACAAATAAGGAATATGTTTTTTGAAACGATGGCGTTATAAGCCCTTTATAAAGACAATTATTTAGCTTTTCAAAGAATCCACTATCTAAGTTTTGATTTTATAAATCAAATTTTAACCTCTCGCAACTCTGCCGCAACTATCACAAAGTGTTCATGCTATAACAACTTTTTTGATTGTTAAACGTATAATTCTTGCATATATGCGCGAATTATGATTAAATATGCAGAACTTTACCATTGCTACATGTAAACCGTAAACATTTTGAACAAGGGTTGATATCAAAAAATTAGCATTTATTTTGCCTCTCAAAAAAGTGTAAGTCAAATATTGGCTAGTTTGCGCTGTCTTTTTGACTACTCGCAATCCTCACTATTTTGGCTGCTTGTCTGCTTTGGTTTGCTGTTTCTTTAATTTTGTTTGCAATATCATGTACTTTTGTTCGTTTTTGCCAAACGCAGGGGTTGATATTAGGTTTATTTTATCGAGTTATTTAAACTTTTAAAAAATTGCAAAAATTTATTGACTCAACATATAATGTAGCGTATAATCAACGCATAAATATTCAGCAGACATTTAATCACAGTTAAAGAGGTAATTACAATGAAAAAGCTCTTTGCCAAAGCAACCGTTTCACTTTTGGTGGTGTTTGTGCTGTCTCTTTCGTTAATGAGCTTCTCTGCGCTCGCAGCAGAGGCAGATAGCACTGCCAAAAAGAGCACCGGCGTTCGCTCCACACTCATTACGAAGCTTTTGACCGTTTATGATAAGAACGGCAACGCTACCGGTGAGACCGTAGCTGCAGGGGCAGGTCACAGATTTAACATTTATGCCGAGGTCGATAAAACCTTCACCCTCATCGCAGAGGTCGAGACCGATGAAAAGGGTAGCTTTGATCTTGCTGAGGTTGAAGATGTTCGCATTTTTATGGGCTTTGCAGACGATAACCTTCACCCCGACGGCCCCGACAACAAGACTGTTTATATTGTTGATGCCGAATCGCTCAATGAGCCCGATGCAGTTTATGTTTCTCGCATCCAAGACGAGGGTTACCTTTTTGGCGCAAACCAAAAGGTCGAACTCGTTGAGACCACCGTCACTATCGACGGCAATGTGGTTCCCGCCGTGCAATACACCTTTGAGAACTTCTATCACGTTAACCTTGCAGGCTGGAGAATCGGCAACCACGCTGATAAGCAGTTCACCATACGTGGAGAAGGCCCTGTAGCCGTTGTTAGCTCAGATTGGGCGACCGATTGGGGTGTGCATGTTAGCGACAATCGTTACTTCTTTAATAACGGTCAAACCTATTTTATTCGCTACTATAATAAAGATGGCAACTTCACCCTTGAGTTTAGCACCGATGAAAACTTTGAAAATTGCCTCTCTCTCAGCACCACTCTGAGTGGTATCGCAAATAACTACAGCCACCTGCTTGTTTGGTTCCGTTTGCCCAACGGCTTCACTGTAACAGGTGATTTTAACGGCTACAGCATCAACTGTGTGGGCGCACAGGGTGGCTACTACGACCAGGCATTTTACCCTGCTCTTTTGCCGATTGATGAGGGTGATTTCTGCATAAGTGGCAACATTACCTTCACCTATACCGAAGAAGCATTGGCTGAGCTGCTTTCACAGCGCTCCAGTGAGCGCATCAACTTTCAGCTTAAGGCGCTTTATCTGCCCGATTGCGAAGCAGATTTTGTTTCGATAGGCAGTCCAACCATCCCCGAGGAGCCTGAGGAGCCCGAAGAGCCCGAAGAGCCCGAACCCGATAACGAAATTCGCGCCCCCCTCGATGATATCATCGAGCTTCCCAAGACCGGAGACAGCCGTAGCCTTGTCGGCGTTGCAACAATTTTCGGCCTTTGCTTAATGGCATTGATCGCTGCTTTCGTTCTTAATAAAAAAGAAGCTGTCTAAACTTGAAATAAATAAACAAAAGACCCCACACTATTAACCTGAGTGGGGTCTTTTGTTATATAAAAGCAAAAAGCCATCAAGGTCTTAAACCCTGACGGCTTTTGTTATTATTAGTAGTTTTCAGCCTTAATTCTGTAATAGCTCTTTGGGTGAGCGCACAGGGGGCAAACCTCGGGAGCCTTCTTGCCAATAATGATGTGGCCACAGTTGGAGCACTGCCAAATAACGTCCTCATCACGAGAAAAGACCAGACCACCCTCAATGTTGGCAATCAGCTTTCTATATCTCTCTTCGTGGAGCTTTTCGACGGTAGCTACACGCTCAAAGAGAGTTGCAATATCGTCGAAGCCCTCTTCGCGAGCCTCTTTAGCGAAGGAGGCGTACATATCAGTCCACTCAAAGTTTTCGCCTGCTGCAGCATCATTGAGGTTTTCGAGGGTATTGGGCATACCGTCATGAAGCAGCTTAAACCAAATTTTTGCATGCTCCTTCTCTTGCGAAGCAGTTTCGGCAAACAGCTCGCCAATTTGAACGTAACCATCCTTTTTAGCTTTAGATGCATAATAGTTATACTTAGTGTAGGCCTGTGACTCACCTGCATAGGCAGCCATCAGATTAGCCTCGGTTCTTGACCCTTTAAGTTCAGCCATAGTTATATCCTCCTAAATTTTTATTTTAGTTTGACCACTTGGCATTAAAAAATACAAACCAATCAAACTTGTTTTGTTAATTTTAACATTTGACACTTGATTTTTCAATAATATTTTTTATATTGACTACAAGGAGATTTGATAGGAGGCGTTTTTATGAAAAAAACTCTTATTTTTAGAGGTGGTTGGGATGGTCATCAGCCTGAGCTGACCTCGGTGCGCTTTGCGCGTTTGCTCGAAAAAAACGGGATAGAGGCGACCGTATTCGACGGGCTCGATTGTCTGAGCGATAAGCTGATGGAATACGACCTTATCGTTGCCTTCTACACCATGGGCCCGACTCTCCCCCACGAAATACTTTAAGACATCAAAAAAGCACCCTCGAGGGTGCTTTAATTTTTTTATTCAACTATATCGGCAGAAATCAGCATGTAGCCGAAACGGTTTTGGCAGGGAGAAAGGACGGTCACGGCCTTGACTGCATCGCTTGTGCCGACTGTCATCATCGAGCGAACGATAACCTTGCCATCTTCGCTACGGGTGATTTCGGTCACCTCGTGTCCGATGGGGTCATATCCCCTTGCACCTACAACATAGTAGTCGCCATCGAAGCTATTTTGAATTTCTCTGCCGTAAAGCTCACGAATGAAGCTGTTAACAGCATCACGATTAATGACCAGCATATCGTCTTTAATCTCGATTTGGTCGATAAGAGCTATTTGAGCCTCTTCGATAAGAGCCTCATCGTTATAGATATCGCCACCAAAAAGACGGTTCGCCATGAGCACACGATAGATACCCTCGGTATCGGGAGCACTCTCTTTGGTTTCGTTATCGGTAACGGCAGTAAGGTGGGTGCCTTTAACAGGCACAGTCTTTGACGGGGCGCCCATAGCGACAACACCGACCATAGACAACGCAATCGCTAAAGCGAGCGACAATATCGGCATATATTTTAAAGACTTCATTTTTGTCGCCCTCCTTAGTAGTTTGTATTGTTAGTATATACTCATTTCGACCCCCTTGTAAAGGGATTTTAACAAAATAATTATTACAGTTTCGTAACTATTTGTAGTGGTTTGTAACTAAAATTTAACTATTGTGTTACAAATGTTGTGTTTTGGCTAAAATTAGCAAAACAGCCCCCTTTTTTATCCTAACAAGGCTAAATTTAACACCTATTTGCACCCTTTGAATAAACTGAATTTAGAAAGGATGCGATGATTAAAATGAGCAAAGCAATACCCCTATTTTTTGCAGGAGTGACCTCTGGCGAGGGATATATATCACACCTTGACAAGGTTTATTCACCTGAGGATGGATGGCGCACCTATCTTATCAAGGGTGGAGCAGGCATGGGCAAATCGACCTTGATGAAGAGCGTTGCAGCCGCTCTGATGAGTGAAGGTGCAAAGGGGTGGCTCGCACCCTGTCCATCCGACCCCGACTCGCTTGATGCAATAATCTTTCCCGACATAAAGGCATGCGTGATGGATGCCACCTCACCACATATTGTAAACCCCGTCTATCCCGAGGTGTGCGAGGTAACTATTAACCTTGCCGACCATTGCAACAAAGAACAACTCGCACCACACAGCAAAGATATAATCTCTGCCTTTAAGCAGTCGAGCGAGCTATACGGCAAGGCTTATCGCTACATGTCGGCAGCCTCCAGCCTTATAGCCGACTCATACAGGGTGGCAGTCGGCTGCACCGACTCAGCCAAGGCTGCAGCCTACGGCACCCATTTGGCGAAACGGCTTTTACCTCAAAAATTGGGCAGGGGAGCAGAGCAGATGAGATTTTTGAGCGCTGTGACCCCTAAAGGCCTAATATTCCTCAGCGATACCCTGAGCGCCATGTGCGACCGATTGGTTATTATTGAGGATGAGCATGGAGCTGTATCAAGAGCTATTTTGTCGGCTGTCAGATTAACTGCTCTCGAAATGGGTCACAATATCATCACCTGCACCTGCCCCTTCGCTCCAAATGAAAAGCCTGAGCATATAATTATACCCGAGCTGAAAATTGGCTTTACAACCCAAAACCGATACCTAAACTGCGACTCAAGCGAGCGAAAATTTCACGCTCGCAGATTCACCCGTGCATCGGCTATAAGCGCTCACCGTCAGCGGCTTAATTTTAACCGTCGAGCAGTGTTGGAGCTAATAAAAGGAGCCTCTGCCGCTATAGCGCAGGCAAAGGCTCTTCACGATGATATTGAGGGCTACTATATTGAATGTATGGATTTTGATGCCGTTAACAAGCGCCGCGACTCTATCATAGCCGAGTTAAAGACTCGCCTTTAACTGGCAAGCAGCCTTGCTGAATTTATTGAGCAAGCAACGCTGAGCACCACGTCTGCCACTACTGCGGCCCACATCATGGGCATAAAAAAGGCAGATAGCATAACGGCTGTTTTAATGCCGATTGAGAGGGCGATGTTGGTTTTGACCACCCTCATGGTGCGACGGCTAACGTCGATTGCCGTGAGCAGGGCAGAGAGTGAGCCTGAACTGAGCACCACATCGGCCGTTTCAATGGCAGCATCGGTGCCCATTCCCATTGCGATGCCCACGGTTGCCACTGCAAGCACGGGTGCGTCGTTGATTCCGTCACCCACAAAGATGGTTGAGCGAGCGCTATCCTTAATGCTCTGCATAACCTCAATTTTATCCTGTGGCATCAACGAGGGATAGCTCTCATCAATTTTGCAAGTTTCTGCTACCGAGTTAACTGCCATCTCATGGTCACCGCTGACAATGGCGATGCGACCGATTTTGCGCTTGCGAAGACCCTCGATAAGCCCGAGAGCGTCATCCCTGACCGTATCAGAGACCGAGATTGAGCCGAGTGCCACTCCGTCGGCAGCCACATAGACGGCTGCTTTGGGCAACATTGATATATCGACCCCCTCGCTATCCATAAGCCTTGCAGAGCCGACGAGGATTTTACTGCTGCCCTCCACCTTAACGCCAAGACCTGCCATCTCGGTCATACTGCCGTCAAGGGTGATGGGCTTTTTGCAGGCAGACCTGATTGCCATTGCAATGGGGTGGTCAGAATAAGCCTCAACAGCCGCCGCGATGGCCACCACATCCTCACCGAGCGAGGTCACCTTATCGACCGACAGCTTACCCGTCGTTAGGGTGCCCGTCTTGTCAAGGCCTACAGCGTCGGCTGTCGAGAGAGCTTCGATATAAACCCCACCCTTAATAAGCACACCCTTTTTAGATGCAGAGCCAACGCCCGCGTAAAATGCGAGCGGCACAGAGATTACCAGCGCGCACGGGCAGGATGCGACCAAAAAGACCAGCGCTCTGCGTAACCACTCGACCGAAAAGGCGCCGCCGATAATCCAGGGGATAACCGTTAAAAGAATTGCAATAACTACGCACACGGGTGTGTAAACCTTTGCAAATCGGGTTATAAAGCGCTCGGCTGAACCCTTGCGCTGAGCCGACTGCTCAACAAGCTTGACAATTCTTGCGGCAGTCGAGTTTTCATAATCGCCCGTAACCTTAACCTTGAGCACACCCGAGCCGTTAAGCATTCCACTCAAAAGATGGGTGCCGTATTCGACCGAGAGTGGGATGCTCTCGCCTGTGATAGCCGAAGCGTCAACCGAGCCTGAGCCACCTACAACCTCTGCGTCAAGTGGGATGCGCTCACCGGGGTGGACTATAATAATTTCACCCATTTTGACCTGCTCGGCAGGCTTATCTCCATTATCAGTGTGGACGGTATCGGGCCGAATTTCGCTCAGCGCAGATAACTCCTTGCGAGAGCGACGAGAGACGGTCGCTTCAATCTGCTGACCGATGGCAAAAAGCAGAGCAACTGCTCCTGCCTCAGCATATTCACCGATGGCGATTGCTGCAATAACTGCAATCGTCAGCAACATATTCTCATCAATGTCGAGGGTTTTGAGCGCCATCACACCCTTTGCACCCGTTCTGTAGGCGCAAAGCAGGGTAGCCGTTATCATAAGCACAACGCCCACCATATCAAAGCCAAAAAGGTGCAATGCTAACCCTATAATAAGCAGGGCGGCTCCGATTATAATCTCAATGAGAGCAAAATTTTTGCGCTTTTTTTGAGTTTGCGCTTTGCCCTCAGAGCCAATGAAGCTGACCGTTACCCCATCCTCAATGCGATCGCAGACCGACTGGATTTTTTCCGTCAGGTCAGCGCCCTCGCTACGCTCAATAACCATGGTCATTATCGCAAGGTTGAGCTTTGCGCTTTTAACTGTTGGCAGACCCTCACAGGCTACCCTGATTTTTTCGCCGCAGGTAGCGCAATGCAGACCATCAAGCAGATAACGCTCAGTCAATTATCTCACCAGCCTTTTCTCTGACGTGATCAAGCCCGAGCTTAAAAATATCGTGAACGTGACCATCATCGAGTGAATAAAATATGGTTTTGCCACTTCTGCGAGTGCGCACAAGACCCGAGGAACGGAGCAATCTCAGCTGGTGGGATATGGCTGACTGACCCATGCCCAGCGCGCTCGCAATATCGCCAACGCAAAGCTCACGCTCTAGCAGAGCGCTGAGTATGCTTATTCTGGTTGAGTCACCAAACATTTTAAACAGCTCTGCAAGCTCATAAAGGCGCTCGGTCGAGGGCATTTCGGCAGTGACCAGCTCGGCTCTTTCCTTATTAACACAGCATTCGTGGGGCATAGGTTATATCTCCTTTCAACATATGAGCATTTGTTCATATGTTGATATGATAACTCTCTCTTGTCCTTTTGTCAAGAAAATATTAAAATTTTATAAAAAGGTGTTGACAAACTGCTTTTGTGCAATTATAATAATGATAACGATAATCATTATTGCTTTTGAGGAGGTGGTTATATGCAAAAGTATTCAAGGCAGCGCGAAACTGTGCTCGAAACCTTAAAAAGCACTCGCACCCACCCCGTAGCCGCCGAGCTCTACGAGATGGTAAGGGCTAAAATCCCTGCAATCAGCCTGTCGACGGTTTATCGCAACCTGTCGCAGTTGTCTGAATCGGGCATGGCGCTAACCATCACCGACCCCGACGGTGTCGCTCATTTCGATGGGTTCACAGCACCCCACAATCATTTGTTTTGCAGGCGCTGCAAAAGGGTGATTGATGTTGACATCGCCGTTACGGCCGAGGTACCGAGCGATTGCGATTACAATATCGAGGGCTACAGCGTTTTGTTTTCGGGCGTTTGCAAAAACTGTTTAGGTTAAATTGCCGCAAGGCTTAATATTAAAATTTTTTATTGGAGGATTTTGTTATGAAAAAGTTTGTTTGCTCTATCTGTGGTTATGTTCATGAGGGTGAGTCTGCTCCCGATATGTGCCCCATCTGCAAGGCTAAGGCTGAGAAGTTTCAGGAGCAGGCAGGTGAGCGCAGCTGGGCTGCTGAGCACGTTGTTGGTGTAGCACAGGGCGTTGACGAAAGGATCATTGAGGGTCTTCGTGAGAATTTTAACGGCGAGTGCAGCGAGGTTGGTATGTATCTTGCAATGGCAAGAGTTGCACACCGCGAGGGTTACCCCGAAATCGGCCTTTATTGGGAGAAGGCAGCCTACGAAGAGGCTGAGCATGCAGCAAAGTTTGCAGAGCTTCTCGGAGAGGTGCTGACCGACTCCACCAAGCGCAACCTCGAGATGCGTGTTGACGCAGAGAACGGCGCAACTGCAGGTAAGTTTGAGCTTGCAAAACTGGCAAAGGAACTCGGCCTTGATGCTATCCACGACACCGTCCACGAGATGGCTCGTGACGAGGCCCGACACGGCAAAGCATTTGAGGGACTTCTCAACAGATACTTCAAATAATATTTAATTGAAAAAATTTATAAGATGTGCTATCATAACGGTAGCACATCTTTTGTTTTGGGGTGATTTTGTGAAGAAAGCGAAAAAATACATTTATCCCATTGTATTTTCAATGTTTTTTGTTGCTTTATATGAAATATTAGTACGCTCGTCATATATGTTTTCTGGGCGCGCAAATGGTATACTTTCTACTTGTGCTATGCTGTTTTTAATGGCTTGGATTTTTGTTATCTTGCCTTTTTACTGTGTAAAATACAGCAAGATAATTATTGGTGAGAAACTTAAATTTTTGTTTTCCATTTACAATTGTATAGTGTTAGGTGCTATTCCTATGTTACCCTTTAGTTTGCAAAATGACGGAAAAGTTGTCGTTATCTTTTTTATTTGGGTGGCAATTTGGACTGTTCTGCCACTGGTTTTGCGGTTAATTTTCGCTAAAAAACAAAATGATAACAAGTCTAATGAAACTGGGGATAGTGTGACAAAAGTGTGATTTTGAAAACAC
>JAZRMJ010000005.1:0-3278 GCA_045647445.1 Acutalibacteraceae bacterium
GACCGAGATAAGGTTGCAAATGCCAAACTCAAGCTCACTCTGGCGATAAATTTTAAAGGAGTGCTCCCCTCTTTTCAGACCTGAAGCGAGGATGATGCCGGAGCGAGCTTCCGACCCGGACTTGCCCTTAACTGCTACCCTTTTTTCGACCCCGTCGACCTCTATAAGCAGATATTGCTCTCTGAGGTCGTAGCCGGTCTTGACCTTTAAGGTGAGGTCCAAAGTAACCTCGCCCTCGCAATCAGCGTTAAAGGCAAGCAGCATTGCTGAATGGTCAAAGGTGATGCAAGGCTTTTGGCCCGTTTCTTTATCGGTTTTGGTGGTAGCAAAACGACCGTCGATTTTGAGGTAGTCGACTATCTCGGTTAGATTATAAAGACGCTTTTTATAATCATTGACCTCGGGTATAATGGGCTCGGTCGATGATACACCCATTGACCCCACCGAAGCAGTAGGGTCAATGGGGGCTTTTGACTCGGCAGAGGATGAATTGACACTGCCTGCCTGATTGCAGCCTGATAGAGTTAAAAGCGCAATCGACAGCATTAAAGCCAAAGCACCTGAAACAAGTTTTTTCATTGCTTTTCTCACTTAAAAAATCAGAGGATGCTGGTGATATAATCTGCAAGCACCTTGCCTGCTGCCTGATGCTGAGCCTTGCTGGGGTGACCACCGCCACCATCCCAACCGCTGGTGCCACCGAGATAGTAGAAACCCTTATCGTTGCCACCAACCTTTTCGATTGCCTGCTTGATGGGGGTCTTCATGCCATTGCCCATCATGCCGTAATACCATATGATTTTGGCATCGGGTCTATCCTCTCTGACAGCGTTGAGCACTCTGACAGCATAATCGGTGAGCTCTTCGTCTGAATACTTCCAGTTTTTATTTTCACGGTCATCGTTGGTACCAAGGTTGATAACAACAACGTCTGCCTGACGAGTTGCCTCATAATCACCAAGACCGGGGCGAGCCCATGAAATCTTATTCCAATAATCGGCAATCGAAATGCCTGCAAGGCCGTTAACAAATGCAAGGCCGCTGCGAGCGATACCATACATATCGGCATCAAGCTGTTTTGCAGCTACAAAAGCGTAGGTATCGGTGCCTGATGACTTTTCAGGATATTGGGGATAAACGGTATCTGAGCTTACGGTCAGGTCACCGTAGCCTGCTGTGATGGAGTCGCCGAGAAATTCAATATAAAGCTTCTTATCTGCAGGGCGCTCGGTGGGCACACCCTTCATGGTTACAGAAACAAGGCTTGCGATACCGAAATTGAGCTCGGTCTGGCGATAAATCTCAAAGGTGTGCTTGCCACGGGCTAGACCGGTTGCAACAGGCAGAGTGCAACGAGCTTCTGCGCCTGCAAAGCTCTCTACGGCAACACGGCTCTCTACACCGTCAACAACTACAAGATAGTAGTGCTTCTTGGCAGCCTGCTCGCCACCGACTTTTTGGGTCATTTGAAGGGTTACATCGCCCTCGCAATCGGCATTGAATGCAACCATCATTGCCGAATGGTCAAAGGTAATGCAAGGCTTCATGCCTGCATCTACGCCTGTTTTGGTTACAGCGTAGCGACCGTTTATCTTGAGATAATCGATAATCTCAGGCATCTTATAGGTGCGCTCAGAATAGTCGTTTACCTCGGGCACGACGGGCTCTTTCGACTGGGGAGCCTCAGACTTGTTAGATGAGACTGCCGAAGCCGAAGAGGTCGGATTTTTGGAATTAGCTGACAGGGTGGCTGATGCATCGTCTGTCTTGTCAGAGCCACAGCCGGCAAGCAGAAGCATCAAAAGTGACAATGACAACGCAATGATTTTTGTTGCTAGTTTTTTCATAATAATTCCTCCATATTTACAAATGCGGTTAAACCACATTTTGTTTAATAAAGTTGGTCAAAACTTCAGCCGCATTTTTGTGGCTTGCAACGTTGGGGTGACCACTATCACCCGCAAGGTTTGACGGCATCGGGCAGTAGTAGACGCCCTTTTCGGCTCCACCGGCCCTTTCAACGGCTCCTTTGAGGGTCTGTTCACCCATGTTGCCCAGCATACCATAAGCCCAGACGATTTTGGCTTTTGGGTTTTTGAGCTGTATAAACTTAATCAAATCAACTGCTCTTTCGGCTACCTGAGATTCGGTAAGGTCGTTATTTTTAATCTCTCTGCCGTAATCGTTGGTGCCGAGATTTATGACCACAATATCGGCTGAGCGCTCAAAATAAAACTGCTCAATGCTCCACGGGTTGGCGCGTATGTAGCGCTCTTTAACATGCAGCCTGCCATAAGGCACCACAAAGGGCAGACCGCCACAGCAGATTGATGAAAACTCGGCATCAAGATTCTCGGCTGTGAAGAATGCGTAGGTTTGGGTGCTGTCTGAAAACTCGGGTTTATCCCACTTATCGCCTGCATTATCAAAAATATCAAGACCTGCAGTGATGGAATCGCCCACAAACTCAATAATGAGCTTTTTGCGCTCAGGCTTTGCATCAGGCACACCACTCATGGTAATACTTTTTACAACCTCCACGCCGTATTCGGTGGGGGTCGCACGATGAATTCGGATCTCGTGCTTACCACGGGGCAAATCCTTTGCGACGGTAATTTCAATCGATTTTGAGCCCTCAACGGTGGCGTTAACTCGATTTGTTACCTTGCCGTCAACAAAAACAGTGTAGTAGCGCTTCTCGGTATCGCTACCGTAGGGGGTAGCATATATAGCCACCTTAACGTCGCCCTCGCAATCGGCATTAAAAGAAAGAGATGCGCCTGCCTGATCAAAGCTGAGACCTTCACGCGAGAACATGCATCTTTGGCTCTCTAACAGATAATCTTTGATATCGTTAACTCGATAGGTGCGCTCAGAATAGTCGTTAACCGAGGGGATAATTTCGCTCGAAGCTGATATAGCAGAGGATGAGGGCAACCTCGACACGGTCGATGATACCTCGCCCTCATCTTGTGCGCCACAGCCCACAAGCATAGCAAGACAAATGACCGAAGCAAAAAGCCTTTTCATCGCCACTCCCCTTTCTAACCTAACATAATTCTGATTATACACCAGCTTTTTGCTTTTTTCAACCATTAAACAATCCCATGCAGCAGGTTAATTATAAATCATCACTAAAAGTATAATTTGTGCTCTTGAATTACATGAATAATTTGGTATAATAGTTTTTAATGTGTAGCCGTATCATCAGCGACTACTAAAAAACGGGTCTGCCGACACCGCAAAAGCTCGGCAAATGCACATCATCGGTGCATTAA
>JAZRMJ010000006.1:0-2056 GCA_045647445.1 Acutalibacteraceae bacterium
GAATAAAGCTTACCATTAGCACGAAGCTTCACAAGAGCTGAGCCCATAGCTTCTCTACCTTCGGTGACCGATTGAATCTGAAAATCATCAAGCTCATAATGATGACCGATAATTTGATCAACAGCAACAAATGCAGCATCAATAGGGCCATCACCGATGCTAAAGCCCTGAATTTCTTTATCATTCTTATTAACAGTGATTTGAGCAGTAGCAGGAATAGTATTGCCGGTGTTGATAACGTAACTAACAAGCTTATAGGTAGCAGGCACCTGAAGAGCTACACTAGCTATAATTGCGTCTAAATCCTTAGCACCAATGGTCTTTTTAGCAGCAACACGAACAAACTCTTCATAAACCTTATTTTGGTCATCCTCTGTCAAATCATAACCAAGTTTTGCGATTGCAACGTTAACTGCAGTCTGATCATCATTTGAATCAAGCAAAATTCCATTAGAATCTGTATCTCCAGCGGCAACAACAGATTTTTCGTTTTTAGCGTTGTTAGCAATCCAAGATAGTTGTTTGATTATACGATTAAGCTGAGTGTAGCAAATGTTTGATTCAAAGCCATAATCATTGCCACAATTTTTAATCATGGTTGCAAAGGTCTCAATCGATGTGGTGTTGATATCCTCAACAGCAGTTTTAACATAGGTTGCACCATTTTTGACTGAAAGAATTGCCTGAGCGCATGCAAATCCATTTTTATCGTCGCAAGAAACGCCGATTTGAGCGTCGGTTGATTTGAAAACGCCCTTAACAAACTCAGCAAATTCATCAGGCATCATGCCACCAGCAGTATCGCAAACGGTAATAATATTCGCACCTGCTGAGACAGCCTTTGCGATAGCATCGTTAAGAAAATCGCCATCTGATCTTGTAGCATCGATAGCGCAAAACTCAACGTCAGCACATTTATCTTTAGCAGTAGCTACTGCAAACTCAATCCATTCAAGCATCTTAGGAGCTTTTTTGTGGCAGGTATACTCCATGCCCACAGGTGAAACAGGAAGCTCTATTCTGATTCTTGCGTTTTTGACGTTAGCTAGTGCTGCTGCAGCATTCTCAATGCTCTCTTTGGTGCTACCTGCAGCAACTGAAATAACAGCATTCTTAACGAATGAAGCCATGGTGCGTACAAAGAGTGTATCGGTTTTAACATTGCTAATCTCAGAAACCTCAATAGTATCAACGTTTAGCTTTTCAAGCTGACGAGCAATCTCAATCTTTTCTTTAAAAGTATAAATATTGCTTTTGCACAATGTTGAATCGGAAATCTTAATCTGTTTCATAAAAACATCTCCTAAATAATAATAGTGCTAAATAAAAAGCCCCTGAAGCCTTGACGACTTCAGGGACGAAATTGATTCGCGGTACCACCCTGTTTACCGTAATAAAACGGTCAACTCACAGAGCTCTAACAAGCTCTTTGTCATGATAACGGGACAAGCCGTAGCCACTTACTAACCTGATGGTATTGAGCAGCTCTGCTTCGGAATGAGACTTTTTTAATTAATCCATACCACACTTTCACCAAACGGCGGCTCTCTGAAAAGAATTTAATTAAAAATTAATTCCTTCATAGCATTTTAAAAAATAAATTCTTAAACATTTTAGCACACGCCAATTGGTTTGTCAATAGATAATTTTAAATTTATTCGATGGGCAGAGTCCAGCCAAAGCTATCCTCAATCTTGCCCCACTGAATACCGGTAAGGGTATCATAAAGATGCTGAGTAACAGATCCGATCTGACCGTTGTTGACAGCGTATTTCTCGCCTTTGTAGCAAAGCTCACCAATGGGAGATACAACTGCTGCAGTACCACAGCCCCATGCTTCTTCGAGGGTACCACCTTTCATAGCCTGAGCAAGCTCATCAACGCTGATAAGGCGCTCGCTAACGTTGTAGCCTTCGCTACGAAGAACCTCTAAGCAAGACTTTCTGGTGATACCGGGAAGGATTGAGCCGGACAGCATAGGAGTAACGATTTCGTCGCCAATCTTGAACATAACGTTCATTGCACCAACTTCTTCGATATACTTTCTCTCTACACG
>JAZRMJ010000007.1:0-2600 GCA_045647445.1 Acutalibacteraceae bacterium
TTAGGAACGATGTTCTGAGCACCTGCTCTTGCACGGCGAAGGTCACCCTTTCTGTGAGGACCGTCGAGAATCATCTGGTCGCCTGTGTAAGCGTGAACGGTGGTCATGATACCGCTCTGAATGGGAGCGTAATCATTAAGAGCCTTAGCCATAGGAGCAAGGCAGTTGGTGGTGCAGGAAGCGGCAGAGATGATCTTATCATCCTTGGTAAGAGTGTTTTCATTAACGCTGAAAACAACAGTGGGAAGATCCTTACCTGCGGGAGCAGAAATAACAACCTTCTTAGCGCCTGCATCGATGTGAGCCTGAGACTTATCCTTAGAGCAGTAGAAGCCGGTGCACTCGAGAACTACATCAACACCAATCTCACCCCAGGGCAGATCAGCGGCGTTCTTCTCAGCATAGATTCTGATGGTCTTGCCATCAACGGTGATGGTACCAGCCTCTGCATCTGCAGAAACGGTATCAGCCAGAGCGTAGCGGCCCTGAGCAGAGTCATACTTCAGAAGATGAGCGAGCATCTCGGGGCTGGTAAGATCGTTGATAGCAACGATTTCGTAACCCTCGGCGTTGAACATCTGTCTGAAAGCAAGACGACCGATGCGGCCAAATCCATTAATTGCAACTTTAACTGACATTTGACTTACCTCCAATATTTTTGGTTATACATATTTTAACCTATTCAGGTCAATAATGCAAGAACTTTGTTATATATTTAACCTTTAATTTTTGAATTTGTTTATATAAACAAAAATACTTATTTATTCAAACATATTTACAGCTTTTTTATTAATTAAGTCTTGTTTTTATCCTCTATGTATATTACAGCAGCACTCATTTTGCACTGCTGTTTTGCAATTAATTGCTTGATGTCTGACTAGATGCGTCTGATGACACTTGTGAGGATGAAGTGTTGCTAGAATCTGACTTTGAATCATCAGAAGTGAATTCATCCATAACCGATGAAATCATTGACATAGCTCCATCTGATGACTCATCCTCTACGTTGCCACCTCTTGAACAAGCAACAAGCGCAAGCATTGTTATCATAAGAACTAACATTGTAACTAAAAGCTTTTTCATGCTAATCCCTCCTTTGCACATCAATATTGTTGACATAAATTATATAAATATTCATCCTATATAAGATGTTTTTGATTTTTCTGTAATTAATCGAGAGACTACCTCAAATTGAGCACCATCTTTTGATGAAACTGTTAATCTGACCTCATCATCAATTGAACATGCTTCAATTTCATCTAAAAAATCGCTTTCTCTAAAAATACGCTTACCATTTATCATGATTATAATATCCCCTGATTCTATACCCTTTCCGTTTAAATCGGACAAAGGTTTAATATTATTAATCACAATTCCACATGTCGTTCCGTTTGATAACGATTGAGTATATTCATTGCAGGAATATGAGATTCCAAGCTGTGCTCTATTTTTAACCTCTCCAAACTCTATAATATCGTTTACAATTGGATTAACAATTTCTAATGGTATAGCAAAGCCAAGGCCTTCAAGTGATTCATCGACCATTTTTAAACAGTTGATACCAACCACCTGCCCCCTACTGTTTAGCAACGGCCCACCAGAGCTACCAGGATTTATTGAGGCATCGGTCTGAATCAGCTTTGATGGATAAATAGATTCGTTAGTTCTGATTCGCCTATTAACACCTGAAATTACTCCCGAAGTTACTGAAAAACTCAAGCTTTCGTTTATGGGGCAACCAACACTATATACTCTCATGCCGAGCTCAGGCAAAACCATATCATTCAAATCAGCACAATTTAATGATGCAGTTTCAATTTTAATAACAGCAAGGTCAAACTTGCTGTCGCCGCCTATAAAAGCAGCTTTAAAATATCGCTTATCCTTATCAAAAACAACTATCCTAGGTGATTCAACACCTGCAAAAACATGGTCATTGGTAACTATATATCCGTCACTGCTAACGATTGTGCCCGTTGCATAGTTATCATTTTTATCATTATAAATATAGATACCTACAACACAATCAAGAGCATTGGATAGCTCCGGGGCAAAAGCTTCAAAATTTGACTGTACAGTTTCTTTTATTGATTGGTTAACGGTTTGTTTTGTGTTTATGCTTTTTTTCGCTATCAAAGCACCTAAACAATATGATAAAACAATAATAGCAATTAAAATAAGCAAAATAAAAAAGCAGAGGACGTTTTTTAGACTTCCTCTGCTTTTATTAGGTTTGTTATTTACAAGCGAATGAGAATAGATGTCAATATACTTATCATTTTGGTTCATTTTTATCTCCATCAGTGTAAAGTTTTGGTAGCACAAGGGCAAACTGAGTGTATTGCCCCTCAACGCTTTTAACCTTAATATCACCATGATGATATGAAATTATACTCTTAACTATATGAAGACCTAAACCAACACCGCTTTTATCAATTGAACGTGATTTATCCGATTTATAAAAACGTTCAAAAATATGGTTAACATCCTCTTCAGGTATGCCGTCACCACTGTTTTTAATATAAAGCTCGACACGGGAATTATATTCATGAATAAATATCGAAATATATCCATCGTGAGGGGTGAATTTAACTGCATTA
>JAZRMJ010000008.1:0-1144 GCA_045647445.1 Acutalibacteraceae bacterium
CGCCGTATTTATCATTAACAATGGGGTATCTTAAAAACTCATTAAGATGAGCGAGGGTCTGAATGCAGGGGATAACCTCAATGCCCAAATCGAAGGCGAATTGGTCAATTTCTCTTAACTGCTCCTCGGTGTAGGCACCACGCAGATAGCCAAACATTGGCTCTCCCTCGATTTTATAGACGTCCTCCATATACATCAAATAGGTGTCCATACCGAGCATAGCCATATCGGCGATAAACCGCTTGGTGTAGTCCATATTAAGCACACCGTTGCGAGAGTGGTCATACATCGCACCGCACATATCAAATCGAGCCTTTTCACACTTTTCAAAGGCCTTGCCCGATTGAAGTATGTGACCCACCGCACGATAGAAGGAGGGCTCGTTGGTATAGGTGATGTGAGCCTTTTTTTCATCAAAAACGACCTTCAGCTCATCACCCTTTTCGGCGATAAGCTTGATGCCTCTGTCTGAAATTTTAAAGTTAAAATAATTCGACAAAAGGGACAGTCCGTTAGCCAGTCGCTCAGGCAGCTGACCAATGTTAAAACCGATTGAACGCATCTGAAATCACCCTTTAAATGAAGATAGGTTTACCGCGATAATTTTAACATAATAGCCCAAACGATTCAATTGTCAAAACGCTCGGGCTTCTTTAATTTAAGACAATATTGCTTTTTAAAAGAACGCCGCTCACAGCTCGTCCATATACTGCTTGACCTTGTCGACCAGCTCCTCAGCAGAGCCGTTATTGGTGATAAAGCGGTCGGCGATAGAGATAGGGCCGCCCTTCTCGAGATTCTCGATTTCAGAGAAATCTCTGGTGGTTGCCTCCTGCTCGGTCAGCGGACGCACCGTTCTGTCAGCCAGACGGGCGTAGCGCACACTGCGGTCGGTGACTATCGCCAATATGTTGAGTCGGTCGCCCAGCCTGTCTCGCAGGAACTTGTACTCCGACCACGAATAGAGCCCGTCGAGCACGACGTTGCCCTCGCTCGCATACTGCTCGATGCGGTCTATCAGCAGCACAGCGTATGCCGCCAGACCGTGCTCACGGCGAAGCTGCTCACGCACAGAGCGCTCGTTTGCTTCGTTTTTTGGCAGACCGCGTCTCTCCAGCTCCTCCATGGTCACTCCGCCGAAATA
>JAZRMJ010000009.1:0-1910 GCA_045647445.1 Acutalibacteraceae bacterium
AGTAGTAACTGTTATAATATCAAAGTCGTATTGAGCCATTAGCTCAGGTGGTAGAGCACTTGACTTTTAATCAAGGTGTCCGGGGTTCGAGTCCCCGATGGCTCACCAGACTTTCCCTTAATATGCACCTCGAAAGTGATATGCTTTTGTCGGTGCTTATTTTTTTATCATATTTATGTAGCGAGGATTTGTTATGGTTAAGCATATTATTTTGTGGAAACTCAAGGATGAGTATAATAACAATGATGTTAAAACCGGAATAAAGAGCGGTCTTGAAGGCCTTATAGGCAAAATTCCCGGTCTTGTTGAAATTAAAGTTCAAAACGAAGGCTTGGCATCTTCTAATGCCGACGTTATGCTTTATTCTGTGTTTGAGGATGAAGCTTCTCTAAAGGGATATGCTACTCATCCTGATCACGTTTATGTTGCTGATACCTTTGTTCGTCCATTTACTCAGACCAGACTTTGCTTAGATTTTGAAGATTAATAATATTAGATTTATTTTGTACTTGACAAAAAGAGTGTAAAAGATTATAATATCAAGGTCGTAAACGTCTCAATAGCTCAGCTGGATAGAGCATCTGCCTTCTAAGCAGAGGGTCGGGAGTTCGAGTCTCTCTTGGGACGCCACGAAAATCTCGTTACTTCGGTAGCGAGATTTTTTATTTTAATTAACTTGCCAATGATTTTGAATTATGATACGATATAATAAGTGTTTTACTATAATTTAGGAGGGTAATATGAAATATATAAACTTAATTTCTGATGACAAAATGGCTTCTCAAGTTGCTCTTGGCTGTATGCGTATAGCTAATATGACCGATGATCAGGTTGATAGCTATCTTTCTTCTGCGATTGAATATGGCTATAATTTCTTTGACCATGCCGATATTTATGGTGGAGGCAGAAGTGAAGAGGTTTTCGGACAAGCTTTAAAACGCAATATAGCGTTGCGAGATAAGATTATTATTCAAACCAAGTGTGGCATTCGCAATGGTATGTATGATTTCTCGAAAAATCATATTTTATCTGCAGTTGAGAATTCGCTTAAAAAACTAGAAACCGATCATATCGACATTCTCTTGTTACATCGCCCCGACATATTAATGGAGCCTGATGAAGTTGCAGCAGCATTTGATGAACTGCACACTAGCGGCAAGGTTGGTGCTTTTGGTGTTTCTAATCATAGCCCTGCTCAAATTGAGCTTCTCAAAAAATCTGTTAAGCAAGATTTGATTATTAATCAGCTTCAGCTCAGCATCACTAATGCGCATATGCTCAGCAGTGGTGCAAACGTTAACCTTTGCAATAATGACGGTAACAATCGTGACGGATACGTTCGTGACTACTGCCGTTTAAACAATATCACTATCCAGCCGTGGTCACCCCTTCAGCATGGATTTATTTCGGGTTCATTCTTAGGCAACGATGATTTTGCAGATTTAAACAAGGTTATCAATTCAATTGCAGAAAAGTATGGCGTTACCGACACTGGTATTGCCATCGCATGGATACTTCGTCTGCCTGATAAAATGCAACCTATTGTTGGTAGCACCAATATAAGCCGACTCAAGGATATCGCTGAGGCTGCTGATATACAGTTATCTGCAGAGGATTGGTATGAAATTTATCGCACTGCAGGATATGCGCTACCGTAATATGCTAAAATAAACAATTATTAAGCTTAAATCACTTACTATTTTTTAAACTATTTATGTTGATTTTTTGCTTTTGATGTGATATTATTTTGAATGTAATTTTTTCAACATCTTGTATGTTGACTCTATCTTAATGCCATATGGAGGTATTTAGTATGAATTTGAAGTATGAAGGCAAAACCAAGGACGTTTATGAGCTTGATAATGGCAACGTTATGCTCAAGTTTAAAGACGATTGCACCGGCAAAGACG
>JAZRMJ010000010.1:0-1867 GCA_045647445.1 Acutalibacteraceae bacterium
ATAAACCTTATCTTCAACATAATAGGTAACATTACCTTCAAGAAAAACAAATATCTCCCATAAATCATGGGAATGGAATTCTGAAATGAATTCACCTTCAGTAGAGGTGTGAGAAATTTGATAAATATTTTCAGTTTCTGTTACGCGATTAGTGGTATCTATTTTCATAATCATCACCAAAACAACTATACACTATTGTAGCAACTTTTGCAATACTTTGTGCAAAATTCGTAATTTTAATTGCTGTTATGATTTGATATATTAAATTAAATTTATATGGAGGTTGTATTGTAATGGCAAAATTTATACTTTCTGCTTTTGCTGACGAAGCATCGGGAATGGTTGATGACCAGATTGATGCTCTTAAGCGCAATGGTATGTCAATGATTGAGCCCCGTAACGTTGATAATGTGAATATTTCTGATTTGACTGACGAACAGGTTGAGCAGTTTAAGTCAAAGCTCGCAGCTAATGGGATTTCAATTTCTTCTCTTGGTTCACCTATAGGAAAAATCAAGGTTACTGATGATTTTGAGCCTCATTTTGAAAAGTTTAAGCGCACCGTCGAGATAGCACGCAAGCTTAATACCGATAAAATCAGAATGTTCAGCTTCTATGTTGACAACGACGACTATGAAGGCGCACGAGACGAGGTTATTAGAAGGCTTAAAATCATGTGCGACTATGCAAAGAGTCATGGTGTTAAGTGTTGCCACGAGAACGAAAAGGGAATATACGGCGATACCGAAGAGCGTGTTATTGACCTTTTAGATAACGTTCCCGGTCTTTGCTCTGTTTTTGATCCTGCAAACTTCATTCAATGTGGTGTTGTTCCTGCTAAGGCAATAAATAACCTTGCTCAAAGAACCGAATATATTCACATTAAAGATGCAATTATGAGCGATGGCAGTGTTGTGCCTGCCGGTAATGGAGATGGTGATATAGCCACCGTTCTTTCAAAATTTGCTGATAGAGACGGCGATGTCATACTAACTATAGAGCCACATTTGTTTATATTTGATGGACTTAAAAATCTTCAAGATGAAGAACTTACTCATAAGTTTGTTTTTGAAGATTCAAATAAAGCTTTTGATGCTGCAGTTTCAGCGCTCAAGACCATTCTGACAGATAACTGTTACGATTTTAGATAAACTTAAAGCCACCGAAATCAATCGATTTCGGTGGCTTTTGTAATTAGAACTTAATTTTATCAGCGATATACTGCTCAAGAGAATCAATTGGGATTCTAACCTGCTCCATTGTGTCGCGATCACGAACGGTTACGCAACCGTCATTTTCGGTATCAAAGTCATAGGTTATGCACATGGGAGTGCCAATTTCGTCTTCTCGTCTGTAACGCTTACCAATTGAACCTGCGTCATCAAAGTCAACGGTGAAGCTTGCAGAGAGTCTGTCACGAAGCTCAAGGGCCTTGTCAGACAGCTTCTTTGAGAGGGGAAGAACTGCAACCTTGAAGGGTGCAAGAGCTGGGTGGAAGCGAAGAACGGTTCTTGTTTCGCCGTTTTCACACTCTTCTTCGTCATATGCTTCGCAAAGGAATGCGAGGGTTACACGGTCTGCACCAAGAGAGGGCTCAACAACATAGGGGATATAACGCTCATTAGTCTCATGATCAAAATAGTCAAGAGCTTTTCCTGAGTGATTAATATGCTGAGTAAGGTCGAAGTCGGTGCGGTCAGCAATGCCCCAAAGCTCACCCCAACCGAAGGGGAAGAGGAATTCAATGTCGGTAGTGCCTTTAGAGTAGTGTGAAAGCTCTTCCTGCTCATGGTCTCTCATCTTGATGTTTTCTTCTGCAATGCCAAGAGAGAGGAGGAAGTTTTTGCAATAATCCTTCCAGTATGCA
>JAZRMJ010000011.1:0-9072 GCA_045647445.1 Acutalibacteraceae bacterium
GGCAGAGAAGGTGCAATCGCAATTTGCACTGAGCACAAACTGACCGTCAATAACAGCCTTGTTATCTTCAATAGCAATATCATGCACAGTAATAAAGTGCTCACGAACCGAGTTAGTCTCAAGCTCAAACCCAAATTTATCGGTGATATTAAGATTATCACCCTCAAAACGAATGGTACGGTCAACAGATTCAAGACCAGCTTCGCTCGGATATGCCGAAGCAAATCCAATTTTGGTCACCTTGTTTTCAACCTTAAAATAGTCAGCCTTAAACTGCTTGCCATCCTTTTGCTCAACGCCGTTAATGACGGGCAGGCTGTGCCAACCTGACTGCATAGTCCAAATCTCGTATCTTTGTGGCGAGAAGGTCTTTTTAGTGTATTGACCGCAACCTGGGTCAACCAGCACAGGCTTTTTATCGTAGAATACCAAGAAGCTGCCGATATCGTTATGGTTGTGGCTCTCATCGTTGTGACCGCCCTTTGATGCATAAAACCACTTACCCTCTCTGATAAAGCTGTTTTGAAGTTCGGGCAAAACATATTCCTCATCAGGGCTATGGGGAGGCTGAGAGGCGATATCCTTAGCATAAATTATCATGTTAAGCTCACGCTTAATGCGATAAAAATATAGATTATCAATGTCTCTTTTATAAATCTTTCCAACGTCCTTTGCGAGGGTTTTAAACTTTTCATCCCCCGTGTTAAGACCACACATGTATGCTACAAAGCTTACGTTTGCCTCTTTAAGTCTAGGCATACCGTCTGCAAAGTTAACAAACCAGCCGTCACCTATATATGCGCGATAGATGTATTTTGCGATGTTTTGAAGTTTTACATCGCCAAAGAAATTAACTTTGCCGTTAGTTGCAGTATAAAGCTGATCGCAAAACTCAAACAGCTTACCACCTGCGAGCACCCAGTAACCGCAACCCTCGTCACAGCCACCATCCTCAGGCATAACGCTGTAATAGTTGTTGATTTCAACCATCATCTTTTTAAAACCACGGTTAAAAACACCACGCCTTTTTTCGACCAAAAGAAATGCAGTGAGCACGTTAGATAGAATCCACGGATTCCAGTTATTAGGCACACGGTTGTAGCTCATCCACCAAAAGTCTGCGTGCTCAAGGTAGGGGGTAATAACTCTGCGATCAATCTCATGTTCAATGCGAGTCAAAATCTCGGGGCAAAATTCATACAGCTCATCATATAAGCAGTAGTAAATAACCGACATAATTTCTGCAGTATCCGAAACAAATAAATCGATATATTGATTGGTCGCGCTGGGTATATTGTCATCCTCACTAACAGGAGAGCGATGAGCAGAAACACCCCAATAGGTCTCTTCACAAATTGCAAAAATGCCGTTTGTGATATCACCTAGAAAGCGACCCTTGTGCTCGAGTATTTCACCCATTGCCAAAGCTATAATTGCCGTTCTGCGAGCCAGATAAGGCTTTTCCTGAGCGAGACGATCCCCCGTCTTTAAATACTCCATGTGATCGGTAGCTTTGATGGTCGGCCAATTAAAATCCAAATGCTTTTCGGCAGCCTGGATTATAAACTCATCATATTTATCATTCCAAAACTCACGGTCAGATGCCTTGTGAAAGAGAGGAGCACTAAAATCAATTTTGTTAACGTCGTTAGCTTCGATCCATTTTTTAAACATAGCTTACACTCCTTTACATACCTTTTGATATAGTGGCAGATAAATCTCTTTATCTCTTATAACACAACCGGGGGTTGAGCCTGCGCGCATGATTTCGGTGCATTTTGAACAACAAATGCAGCATTTTTGAGCTTGCAAAGCACCGTCGTTTATAATGTCTTTCGCAAAATCAGGATAGGCAAAAATCGTTCTGCCAAAGCCTGCAAAATCAAATTTGCCATCTTTAATGTAAGCGGCGGCAACGTTAGGTGATGCTACACCCAAAAACGAAAGTGCAGAGCATATAAACGCCATATCGGGCACAGCATCTTTGAGTTTTGCAGTGCCCTCAAGCATTCTCTTAACTCCCAAAAGAGCAGGCTCGGTCGGATTATAACCACCCATAGCGAAGGGGCGATTAACATGAGGGTTAAAGTAGGGGTTGCCCATCGAGATGTTGAGCAGTCTCACACCATAGTCATAAAGCTCTTTTATCAGCCATTCGGGCTCTGAAAGGTCAACCTCTAAGCCACCATCCTTTGAAACACCAAAGCCGTAGGGGTATTCAAAGCCGTCATAAACGTTAAGCCTTGATGATACGATAAAATCGCTTGAGCAAGCCTCGATTGCACCCTTGATGCTTTCGCGCAGAAGCCTTGTTCTGTTTTCAAGGCTGCCACCGTAGCGACCCTCACGGTTATAAGCCGAAAGGAGCTCGCTGTTTAAATATCTGTGGCAGCATTTAATATCAACACCGTCAAAGCCTGCTTTTTCAGCAAGAGCGGCACCTTTAATTAAAGCCTCACCAACGGTGTCAAGATAATCGTCGGTCACAATTCGGTCGCTTGATATGGGAGCATCCTTTTCAAATATGGGGTTGTTATAAGCAATTAGTGGAGCAGGCGCACCGGTCGGCTTTGTGTATCTGCCCGAGTGGGTAGCCTGCATTATAATGACCGGCTCAATTCCGTTTGTTTTAAGCGCAGTCTCTTTGATATCCTCAACCTGACGCTTAAATGCATCAAGGTTAGTATCATTAATGTATAACTGACGAGGATTAGCTCGACCCTCGGGCAAAACTGCCGTAGCTTCAAACCAAATAAGACCTGCACCACCCTCAGCAAAACGCTGATAGCGCCTTTTGGTCAGCTCATCGGGTATGCCGTCAGCAGTGCCGTCACAGCCTTCCATAGCCTGACAAGCGAGTCGGTTTGCAAACTCTTTGCCTGCAATCGTAACCTTCTCGGCTAATACCGAGGTGTCATCGCTAAAAGGCAAATTAGCGCCAAGCTCATTATTTTGAGCCTTAAAATCCTCTTTGTTTAGATAAACCTTGTTGTTCATAATTAAAAATTCCCCCTTATGACCACATTCTATCTCACCTAAATCGTAAGCGCTATATAAATACTGCTTAAAATTATGTAAATCTTGCAAATTATATATATTTATGATAAAATTTTAAAGAAAGGGAGGGGTAGCGCAAATGAGTGAAACAATCAGAACAGCCTATTATTCAAACGACCCATTTAAAATGTCGAGCCACTATCACGATTGCCATCAGATAATATTTGTTCTTGACGGCAAATTAAAGGTGACAGTTAACGGAGCGAGCTACACAGCCAAATCGGGTAGTATAGCCCTCTTTAGCCGATATGAGGATCATTCAATCGAGGTGCTCACAACTCAATACGGGCGCTACGTTTTGCGTATAAATCCACAATTAAATAGTAACCAGTGCAAGCTCTATTCGTTACTGTCTAACCGACCCCAAGGCTTTGGCAACGTCTTTGACCTTTCGGATGATAAGGCTGAATTAAAGAACCTTTTTGAGCGAATGGTTAAAGAGTTAAACTCAAGCGACCCATTTGCAGAGGATATGCTCGAATTGCTTTTAAATCAGCTTCTCATTATAATGTATCGCCACACCCCCGACTCCTATTTTTATATCGAGGAGGAGGCTTTTGAGCTTGTGTGCAACCTGCAAAAGCGATTTGAAACCGACTACTCCTCGCATTACACCCTTGAATTACTTGCAAGAGAGTATGGGGTCAGCCCTTCATCGTTATCTCACCAGTTTAAGCGAATAACCGGCTCATCGGTTATGGGTTATTTAAACAGCTGTCGCTTAGCGTCGGCAAAAAATTATCTGTCAAAAACCAAAATGAGTGTCGGTGAAATAGTTGATTTGTGTGGATTTAGCGATAGTAGCAACTTCAGCCGAACGTTTAAAAAGCTAAACGGCATGTCGCCCTCACAGTTTAGAGAAAAATACAGAGTGTAACATAATAACAAAACCTCTACGAATTTTCGTAGAGGTTTTGAGTTTATTTAATATTTTCTGCAAAGCGTTTAATAGCCTCAAATGAGCAATCGCTGATATCATGCTCAATCTTGCAAGCATCGACACTTGCAATCTCACGGTCAACGCCAAGTCTGACCAAAAATTCGGTCAATAATGTGTGGCGCTCATACATCTTTTGAGCAATCTCAAGGCCCTCGCTTGTTAGAGTCAAACAGCCGTCAGCATCAGCAGTCACAAATCCACCCTGCTTTAAAAGACTAACAGCGCGGCTAACGCTCGGCTTTGAATAATTCATGTATTCGCAAACGTCTATGCTGCGCACAGCCCCCTGCTTTTGGGATAAAACGTATATCGATTCAAGATACATTTGACCCGATTCCTGCAAATGCATCGAATCCCCCCTTGTCGGATTTAAAATCATTAAGTGGGATTATACCATGTTCTCCAAAACAATTCAAGAAAACATTTATAACATTAAAAAGAATAAACAAAAAAATAAAAAAGCACAATTTATTTATTGACAAAATACTGCAGATAGTATATGATTAATCCATCAAGTTAGCCTTCGCTAACTCAATATTTTTACAGAGCAGTTAGCCGAGGCTAACTGTCACGGAGAGGTGTTTTTATGACAACACTTAAAGATGCCAAAATCGGTCAAACGGTTAAGGTTGTTAAGGTTCACGGTGAGGGAGCAGTCCGTCGTCGCATAATGGATATGGGTATCACCAAGGGGATAACGGTTCGTATTCGCAAGGTAGCCCCCCTCGGTGACCCTATTGAGCTGACCGTTAGAGGCTACGAGCTGTCTCTTCGCAAGGCAGATGCAGAGATGATTGAGATCGAATGATTTAATAAAGAGGTAATCTGATGAATATTAAAATTGCGCTTGCAGGCAATCCAAACTGCGGCAAAACCACCCTCTTTAATCAGCTCACAGGCTCCAATCAATATGTCGGCAATTGGCCGGGAGTTACTGTTGAGCACAAAGAGGGCAATCTTAAAAAGCATGAAGGAGTCGTTGTAACTGACCTTCCGTGCATATATTCACTCTCCCCCTATACCTTAGAGGAGGTAGTTGCTCGCAATTATCTTGTCGGAGAGCGACCCGATGCAATACTCAACATAATTGATGGTACCAATTTAGAGCGCAACCTCTATCTTACCACTCAGCTTATGGAGCTGGGCATACCCGTTGTTATCGCCATTAATATGATGGATGTCGTTCGCAAAAACGGTGACAAAATTGATATTATTACCCTCTCAAATCGACTCGGCTGTCCTATTGTTGAGATATCGGCTCTAAAAGGTGAGGGAATAGGCGAGGCAGCCGAAATGGCTATCAGTGTCGCAAAGGGTGAATTGCCCGTTTCTGGTCATATTTTTTCGGGCACCGTCGAGCATGCTCTCGCTCATATCGAAGAGGCAACGGTTCACCATCTGCCTGAGGAGCGTCAGCGTTGGTATTCGGTCAAGATTTTTGAGCGTGATAAGCAGGTGCTTGAAGAGTTAAAGCTCGATACCGAACAATTAGAGCATATCGAGACCGATATCAAAAAGGTTGAGAAACGACTTGATGACGATTCTGAGAGCATTATTATCAACGAGCGCTATAATTATATCGAACGCATTTTGCAAACCTGTTACACTCGCAAAAAACGCAAGAGCTCAGCCTCAGACCGTATCGATAAAATTGCAACAAACCGAATTTTAGCCTTACCCCTCTTTGCGTTGATGATGTTTCTTGTTTACACCATCTCAATCGGCACCATCGGTAACTGGACTGTGGGATTTATGAACGATACCCTTTTCGGCGATATAATAGTTCCTGCCGTCCAAAAAGCTTTGACCGAGTTTGGTTGTGCGATGTGGCTCGTTAGCCTCATATCTGACGGCATAGTCGGTGGAGTTGGCGCAGTTCTCGGCTTTGTGCCCCAGATGGTTATACTGTTTTTACTGCTGTCATTACTCGAAGATTGCGGCTACATGTCGCGTGTTGCCTTTATTATGGATAGACTTTTTAGAAAGTTCGGTCTTTCGGGCAAAAGCTTTATACCCCTTCTGGTTGCCTCGGGCTGTGGAGTGCCCGGCATTATGGCGAGCCGCACCATCGAGGCTGATCGCGATCGCAAAATGACCGTCATCACCACTGGCTTTATCCCTTGCAGCGCAAAAATGCCTATCGTCGGCATGGTAGCGGGCGCCCTCTTTGGTGGTAGCGGATGGATTGCAACTCTCGCATATTTCAGCGGCATTGCAGCCGTTATCATCTCAGGCCTTATTCTTAAAAAGACCAAACCCTTCCTCGGTGATCCTGCCCCCTTCGTTATGGAGCTGCCTGCCTATCATATGCCGGTTGCATCCAACGTTTTGCGTTCAACCTGGGATAGAGGATGGTCGTTTGTCAAGCGAGCTGGCACTGTCATTTTAGCAGCGAGCATTGTCATTTGGGTGCTCAACAGCCTTACCTTTGAGGGTGGCTTCCACTATATCACAGGCAACGAGAGGTCAATTCTTAATGTTATCGGCAGCTGGATTTCGGTTATCTTTATACCTCTCGGCTTTGGCAATTGGCAATCGGCTGTTGCTACCATCCTCGGTCTAATAGCAAAAGAAGAGGTCGTTGGTGTTTTCGGCTCACTTTCTACCGACGGGGCAGAGGCAGGCTTCAGACAGATAATGAATAATAATGGGTTGGCAGGCATATCCTTTATGCTCTTTAACCTATTGTGCGCACCCTGCTTTGCCGCAATGGGCGCTATCAGACGAGAGATGAATAATCCTCGCTGGACTATTTTTGCAATCGGATATATGTGCGCCTTTGCATATGTGATTTCTCTCATGGTCTATCAATTCGGCTCATGGTTTGTCGGTGGTGGCGATATAATCGGCACCGTAGTGGCATCGATAGTGCTTATATTAATGGTCTATCTGCTTGTTCGACGCCCCTCAAAAAAAGGTGCCAAAATCAAAGTTATTAGTTAAGGAGGAGTGTTTATGCCAAACCTTCAAACTATTTTGGTCGGCGCAATCGTTTTAGCCGTCTTTATCTTGATAATAGTCACTGCTATCATCAATCACAAAAAAGGCAAACGCTCCTGCTCTTGTGGTAGCGCTTGTGGTGGCTGTGCGTTTAGCTTCACTTGTCATAACAAAAAATAAAAATTATGCCCTGCTCAAAAGAGTAGGGCATAAAGTCTTTGGAGGGATTTTATGAACATTTGGGATAAGCTTTATCAAAAAGCACTTTCAGTGCAAAATCCTCGAATCCTATCACCCTTTGTCGATGCGGGTGGGGTAGCAGCTGCAATCTTAACAAAAAGCGGCAATATCTATGTTGGAGTGTGCATAGATACCTGCTCCTCACTCGGCATGTGCGCTGAGCGTAACGCTATCGCTAATATGATAACAAACGGCGAGAGCGAAATTGAAAAGCTTGTAGCCGTAATGAGCGATGGAAAAGTAGGCTCACCCTGTGGTGCTTGCAGAGAATTAATGTTGCAACTCAGCCCAAATAACGGTAATATAGAGATATTGACCGACATAAATACAAAACAAACGGTAACCCTGAGCGACCTTGTCCACGATTGGTGGGGAAGAGAGCGCTATCAAAACCACTAAAGGAGATATCATAATGAAGGTTTTAATGTTAAAAGGCAGCCCCAGAGCCAATGGTAACACAAGTGTTGCTCTAAATCAGATGAAGGCAGTTTTTGAGCAAAACGGTATCGAGACAGAAATTGTCAATGTCGGTAGCAGCCGTGTTCATGGCTGTCAGGCTTGTGGTGGCTGTGGCAAAATCGGCAAATGCGTTTTCGATGATCTTGTCAACGAGGTAGCAACTAAATTTGAAGAAGCAGACGGATTAGTGGTCGCAAGCCCCGTCTATTACGCATCAGCCAACGGTACACTGGTTTCGCTTCTTGACCGACTCTTTTACAGCGCCCGTTTTGATAAAACTATGAAGGTCGGCGCTTCGATCGCAGTAGCCCGTCGAGGGGGCACCTCAGCAACCTTCGATATGCTCAACAAATATTTCACCATCAGTGGAATGCCCGTCGCGTCAAGCCAATATTGGAATAGCGTCCACGGAGCAGCCCTAGGTGAAGCAGAGCAAGACAAAGAAGGTCTTCAAACCATGCGCACCCTTGCAAACAACATGAGCTTTCTTATTAAGAGCATAGCACTCGGCAAGGAGCAGTTTGGTCTGCCTGAGAAAGAGGCTAAGCAAACCACAAGCTTTATAAGATAAAATAGAAATAGCCCTCAATCGGAGTTTCTTTACACTACCGATTAAGGGCTATTTCTGATCTATCTTAGTATCTAGCATCCTTGATTAACCTCTCTTTCTTAGATTTTTCGCCTTCTTTTTAACTTCTTCTTCGACATCATCCACTTTAATTATTCTCGTAGGTGAGATACCCTTTAATGTGTCATTTAGAATTGGCTTTGAAGGCTGGTTCCTTCGGCTCATCTCTAAGGCAACGCTGACAATCTATATAATTTTTATCGGCTTGCTTTTGCCCTTTCAATTTGGTACCTTCGTTCCCTTATTGAGAGCCGTGTCTTACGTGATCATTGGAGACACCCTTTCGCTTTTGTTTTTTTGATGAGTTACTGGTACATTGGTTACACCTCTCTCTTATTAGAAGAAGGCTTTACTTGTACATCGGACTCACCTCTTTCTTTTCTTTGACTATAATATAGCACAAAAATAATCAACTTTCAATGCAAAGTCTATACAAAATATACTATAGAAATTTATTCAAACCGCAGAAATCCGCATTTTCGGATGAAAAATGTTTGACAAACGGGGCACCGGTCTGTTATACTGAATTTGTTGAGGCGCCAAATTCGCCCATCAAAAAAGACTTGAGACACAACTGTGTCCCAAGTCTTTGTTATTTAGCTTAATAGGCAACCCAATCGACCTCGTCGGGGTATAGGTCATATCTGACGGGCTGCCCGTCCATAACCTGATACATTGTGCGGTGGGCATCAATGGCGCCGTTGCAGATTTCGGTGTATTCACGGCCGCAAACATTGACAAAGCCGATTTGATAATTTTCACCGTCAAAGCGTCCCAGCGCAGCCTGGTCATTGAGTGTGAAGTAGTG
>JAZRMJ010000012.1:0-2484 GCA_045647445.1 Acutalibacteraceae bacterium
AAACTATTTGAAGCTAATGGATATTTTATTATAGACTGTGATATTGTAGCCAGAGAGGTTGTTAATAATAACGCTGTTGTTTTAGATAAGCTATCAAAGCAGTTTGGTAACGATATTATTAACGCTGACGGCTCTCTTAACAGACAAGCTCTTGCTGCCAAAGCTTTTGTTGATAGAGCGAGCACCGATGCTTTAAACATCATAACTCTTCCTGTTATAATTGATGAGATAAATATAATTATCTCTGAATCTGATAGCGAATTTGTTTTATTAGATGCTCCAACCTTGTTTGAGAGTGGTGCAGATAAACTGTGTGATTGTACTATTGGGGTTATAGCTCCCAAAGAAGTTCGCATAAATAGAATTATCGAAAGAGATAATTTAACCTATGAGCAAGCTTTGCAAAGAGTTTTAGCTCAGTATAGCGATGATTATTTTAAAATTAATTGCACATATGTAATTAATAACAGTGATGAACTTTATAGTCTTGAAGCTGAAGCTTTAAAGGTAATTGAGCTTATCAGCAAAAATTAATGAAAGGATGATTGTTATGTCAAACGCAAATTCAATTGAAACCTTGAAGGAACAGTTGTTTTATAACAAAAAGAATGTGCTGGTTTGCTGCAGTGATGATGAAATTTGCGCTGGTTTTGACTTCTGCGAAGATTATAAATATTTTTTGAACGTTGCAAAAACCGAGCGTGAGGCTACTATTGAGGTTATTGAGAGAGCAAAAGATTATGGCTTTGTTGAGTTCAATCCTAAAGCTAAATACAGCAAAGGTGACAAGGTTTATTTAAACAATCGCAACAAGTCGGTTATTCTTTGCGTATTTGGCGAAGAGCCAATCGAAAACGGAGTCAAAATTGCCGCCGCTCATATTGACTCACCTCGACTTGACCTAAAGCCTAATCCCATGTATGAAAGCGACGGATTAGCATATTTTAAAACCCACTATTACGGTGGAATTAGAAAGTATCAGTGGACGGCAGTTCCTCTTGCTTTGCACGGTGTTATCGTTCTCTCTGATGGTAGCACAGTTGACGTAAAAATCGGCGAAGACGAAGGTGATACTCAGTTCGTTATTACCGACCTTCTTCCTCACCTTGCAATTGAGCAATCAAAGAGAACCTTATCAGATGGTATTCGTGGCGAGGAGCTAAATATTGTTATCGGCAGCTGTCCTTTTAATAAGAGCAAAGAAGCTGATTCTATCAAACTTAACATCTTAAATCTTCTCAATGAAAAATACGGAATTGTTGAAGAAGATTTTCTCTCAGCTGAGCTTGAAATGGTTCCTGCTGCAAAGGCGTCAGATATTGGTATTGACAGATCAATGATTGGCTCTTACGGTCATGACGACAGAGTTTGTGCTTATCCCGCTATGATGGCTGCATTTGACGTAGAATCGCCTAAAGTTACCACAGTAACAATTCTCACCGATAAAGAAGAAGTTGGTTCAGACGGCAATACAGGGCTCAATTCTTCATATCTCAAATATTTCGTTCACCAAATTGCCGCTATGCAAGGTGGAGATGGCGAGATAGCTCTTTCTAATTCTGAGTGTCTATCAGCAGATGTTAATGCTGCCTTTGACCCGACCTTCTCAGATGTGTTTGAGCGCAAAAACGCAACCTTTATCAATAACGGAGCTTGTGTTACAAAATATACCGGTTCACGTGGTAAATCAGGTAGTTCAGATGCTTCTGCTGAATTTGTAGGCCGTGTTAGAAACATTCTAAACAATGCCGGTGTTGTTTGGCAGACGGGTGAGCTTGGCAAGGTTGATGCAGGTGGTGGTGGCACCGTAGCGATGTACATTGCCAATCTTGGCGTTGACGTTGTAGACCTTGGTGTGCCTGTGCTTTCAATGCATTCTCCCTTTGAGCTTGTATCAAAGATGGACGTTTATATGTGCTACAGAGCAATTAAAGCCTTCTACGAAGCATAAATATTCAGACCTCGATGAAACCCATCGAGGTCTGTTTTTTATATACTTATTAAACTTAACAACATCCTTTTTAGAGCGTTAAGATATTTCATCTTTTCGACACTATCTTGAGCTTTGATATCGAATTGACCAAGCTTTTTACCCTCTAACGAAACTGTCACTCGACCGATAACCTCGCCTTTTTTAATTGGTGCAGTTATTGAGTCGGGTATTTGATATTCCGTTTTAATTTGAGATTCTTTGCCTTTTTCAATCAGAAAACTTTTATTCTTGGGTGCCTTAATTTTAACCGATTTTTCTGTGCCTTTAATTACATCGATTGTATCATTGTTAAGATTAAACTTCAACTCCTTAAACGAGTAATTAGCAAAGCCCATATCTAAAAGTTTCCGAGCAGAACTAAATCGTTCATCACTTGAATTAGCACCCATTATTACCGATATCAGATGTAACCCATTCCTTTTGGCTGATGCTGCAACACAACAACCTGCATCATTTGTTGTGCCTGTTTTTAAGCCTGTTGCACCCTTATA
>JAZRMJ010000013.1:0-5238 GCA_045647445.1 Acutalibacteraceae bacterium
AGTTGTCTTCCTAAGACCGCTTGGCCTCCGACTTATCAAAATCTTCAACGGCGAAGGTTACAAGCTGGCTGATGAAATTGAAAACGAAATCGAAGCACTTATCCTTGACACACCTGAAAAAATCACAAACGTAACAGGCGGCGATATGGGTACAGTTACAAAAATCGACACAGCTGCAAGAGATTATATCGACCATCTCAAAACAGCATGTACAGCAGACCTTTCAGGCCTTAAAGTTGTGTTCGACTGCGCAAACGGCGCATCCAGCGTAACAGCACCAACACTCTTTACAGAACTTGGTGTTCAGGCAACATTCATCGGTGCAGAACCTGACGGCACAAATATCAACGCCGGTTGCGGTTCAACACACCTTGACAAACTTGCTGCCTATGTAAAAGAACACGGTTTTGACTGTGGCATCGCATTTGACGGCGACGCAGACAGATGCCTTGCAGTTGACGAAAACGGCGAAGTTGTTGATGGCGATAGAATTATTGCAGTTTGTGCAGAGAATTTTAAAAATCGTGGTAAGCTTAAAGACAATTGCGCTGTAGTTACCGTAATGTCAAATATGGGCTTTTTCAAATTTGCTGAAGACAACAGTATCAAAACTGCTGTTACTAAAGTTGGCGACCGATACGTGCTCGAAGAGATGCTCAAATATGGATACACTTTCGGTGGTGAACAGTCAGGTCATGTTATTTTCTTGGATTATGCCACTACCGGCGATGGTCAGCTGACTGCTGTTCAGCTTTTGGCTGTAATTAAAAGAACGGGCAAAACATTATCTGAGCTTGCAAATGTAATGACCGTTTATCCACAAATTCTTTTAAACGTAACTATTGCAAACGATAAAAAGTCTCTGCTTGATGCTGATGAGGATATTAAAGCTGTTATAGCATCGGCTAATGATGAACTCGGAAATGACGGCAGAACTCTTATTCGTGCTTCAGGCACTGAGCCGCTTGTGAGAGTTATGCTTGAGGGCAAAGATATTGAGCAGATAACTCGCTTAGCTTATTCAATCGCCGACGTAATTGTTGCTAAGCTTGATGGTAAGATTAAGTAAAAGGAGTGCTTCTTTTGAGAGCAATCAATGGATTTTTTGACTATGAGCTTATAGATGCTTCAGAAGGCGAAAAATTAGAGCGATGGGGAGACATAATTTTAATCAGACCCGATCCTCAAATAATTTGGAAGACTGAAAAGAAACATCCATTGTGGCGTAATGCCCACGCTCGTTACATTCGCTCTAATAGCGGTGGTGGATATTGGGAAAAATATAAAAACGTTCCTGACGTATGGAGCGTTGATTATAAAAACTTGACCTTTAATCTTAAGCCAATGGGTTTTAAACACACAGGATTGTTCCCTGAGCAGTCGGTTAACTGGGATTTAATGTCATCCTTAATTAAAGGCAAAAAAGACGTTAAAGTGCTTAACCTTTTCGGCTACACCGGTGCTGCTACTTTAGCTTGTGCCACTGCAGGTGCTCAGGTTACCCATGTTGATGCATCAAAGGGTATTGTGCTCTGGGCTAAAGACAATGCACATGCTAGCGAATTGGCTGATAGACCTATCAGATGGCTTGTTGATGACTGCGTTAAATTTGTTCGCAGAGAGATAAGACGAGGCAATAAATATGATGGTATCGTTATGGATCCTCCCTCATATGGCAGAGGACCAAACGGTGAGGTTTGGAAACTTGAAGAGCAGATCTTTGATTTGTTAGAGCTTTGCAGTCAGTTATTATCAGATGAGCCTCTGTTTTTCTTGCTCAATTCTTACACAACAGGGCTATCTCCCTGTGTAATGGAATATCTTGTTTCAACTGTAATCGCTTCTAAAAGAGGTGGAAAGGTCAGTTGCGATGAGATTGGTATACCTGTAACTGCCAGTGGTCTTGTGCTACCTTGTGGTAATACGGCTGTTTGGCTTAGTGAATGAGGGATAACGTGGATAAATTAATTGAACTAAACGACGTAACCTTTTCTTATCCGGTTGATCACGATGAGCAACCCGAAAAGGTTATAAGCCACCTATCATTAGCTATTGAGCGTGGCTCTTTCACAGCTGTTTTAGGCCACAATGGTTGTGGCAAATCAACTATGGCTAAGCTTCTAAACGGCCTGAATTTTCCTACCTCAGGTTCTGTTCTTGTTAACGGAATGGATACCTCTGATGAAAAACATGAGTATGATATAAGACGAACTGTCGGTCTTGTTTTTCAAAACCCCGACAATCAGCTTGTATCAACTATTGTTGAAGAGGATGTTGCATTTGGACCTGAAAACCTAGGCATTGAACCTGATGAAATACGCAAACGCGTTGATTTGGCGCTTAATGCAGTCGGAATGTATGAATATCGCAATCATGATTGCCATAAGCTGTCGGGTGGTCAAAAACAGAGGGTTGCTATTGCAGGCATGCTTGCAATGAACCTTGATTGTTTGGTACTTGATGAGCCCACTGCAATGCTAGACCCAAGTGGTAGGCAAGAGGTTCTTGAACCAATTATAAAATTAAACCAAGATTATGGCATGACAATCGTTCTTATCACCCATTACATGGATGAAGCTGCAATGGCTGACAGAGTTGTGGTTATGGATGAAGGAAAGGTTGTTCTTGATGGGGCTCCTTCCGAAGTTTTCAGCCATGTTGAAGCTTTAAAAAGTATCGGGTTAGACGTTCCTCAAGCAACCGAGCTTGCATATGAGCTTAAAAATGCAGGTGTTGAACTTCCTGATGGAATATTGTTTGTCGATGAATGTGTAGATAAGATTTCAAAAGTTCTTGGTATCTAATTTGGAGGATAATGGTTTGTCAATTATTACTACTAAAGGATTGACCTATGTATATGGCAGTGGTACACCCTTTGTCAAACAGGCAATCACTGACATTAATATTGATATAGACATTAATAAAACCTATGCTCTTATTGGGCATACAGGTTCTGGTAAGTCTACCCTTGTTCAGCACCTAAACGGCCTTGTTAAGCCTACATCAGGCAGTGTTATTGTTGATGGTGATGATATTTGGGCAGATTCTAAAAAAATCAAAAATGTCAGGTTCAAGGTGGGTCTAGTTTTTCAATATCCGGAATATCAGCTTTTTGATGAAACTGTTGCTAAAGATATTGCTTTTGGACCTCGCAACCTCAAGCTTGATGAGTCTGAAATTGAAGAACGAGTCAAATGGGCTGCTGAAGTTGTTGGACTAAAGCCGTCTCTTTTAGAGAAATCACCTTTTGACCTTTCAGGTGGCGAAAAGAGAAGAGCTGCTATTGCAGGTGTGCTTGCGATGAAGCCGAAGGTGCTGATTCTTGACGAGCCAACTGCAGGTCTTGACCCTAAAGGTCGTGACGCCTTGTTAATGTGCATCGATGAATACAGACGTCAAAGTGAAGCTGCTATAATCTTTGTTTCACACTCTATGGAGGATGTGGCAAGGCTTGCTGACAACGTAATAGTTATGAACGAAGGTCGTGTAGAAATGATGGGTGATACCCGTTCGGTCTTCTCTAATTCTGAGAGATTGACCCGAATTGGTCTTAACGTGCCTGCAATTACTCGCATTATGACTCAATTAAAAGCTCGTGGGGCTGATTTGCCTGATAATATTTTAACTGTTGCTGAGGCTAAGGATGCTATACTTCGTATTATCAAAAACGGAGGTGGCATAAATGCTTGAGAATATAACTATAGGTCAATATTTTCCAACTGGTTCACTATTGCACAGGCTTGATGCAAGAATAAAGATTGTGCTAACGGTTTTGGCTATCATAACCTTGTTTTTGGCAAACTCAACTGTTACCATGGCGATGTGCTTTGTTACCGTGATAATACTTATTTTGATTTCAAAAGTTAAACTGGTTATGTTCCTCAAAATGCTCAAATCTATATGGTTTATCATTATTTTAACTTCTATTCTTAATTTGTTCTACATTAAGGGTGATAAACCTATATTTGAGTGGTGGATACTGACAATTTATCCTGAAGGCATTGAACGCGCTGTCTTTATTGCGGTTAGAATTTGTTTGCTGATCATGATAAGCTCGCTTCTTACTTATACTACTTCACCGACCGAGCTTACTGATTCGATTGAACGTCTTTTGTCACCACTGAGATTTATTGGGTTAGGCGAGGCGGTTCACGTGCTCGCTATGATGACCTCAATTGCGCTGAGATTTATTCCCATTCTTATCGAAGAAACAGGCAAGATTATGGCAGCTCAAAAAGCACGTGGCTCTGATATTGATTCGGGCACACTCGTGCAAAAAATTAAAGCAATGCTACCGATCCTTATTCCTCTCATAATTTCAGCTACTAGACGAGCTTATGACCTTGCTGAAGCGATGGAATGTCGCTGCTATCACGGTGGAAAGGGCAGAACTAAGCTTAAGCAGACTCATTTGGCTGTAAGAGACTATGTGTCGCTTGTGATATCGTTATTGTTTATTGCTGTTATTATTGTTGGTCGGGTGTTTAACATAATATGAGAAGACTTCTTTTTACCATTAAATATGATGGCACCAATTATCATGGGTGGCAGGTTCAACCTAATGGCATCACTGTTCAGCAATGTGTTCAGGATGCGTTAGAATCGGTTACAGGTGTTCGCTCAGCAGTTACAGGCTGCAGTCGCACCGATGCAGGTGTTCATGCAAATATGTTTTGCTTTCACACCGATACAGATAGCCCTATCCCTGAAAATAAGTTTATACTAGCGCTTAATTCACATTTGCCCGGTGATATTGTTGTTATTGACTGCAAAGAGGTTGAATCTGATTTTCACGCTCGTTATAACTGTAAGGGTAAAAACTATATTTATAGAATATATGATGGATATATTTGTGACCCGTTTTTAGACCGATATTATTATCATCACAAGGGGGCACTCAATGCTGAGCTTATGAATGAGACTGCAAAGCATTTTGTTGGCACTCATGATTTTAACGGCTTTTGCTCAGTGGGGTCATCTGTTGTTAATACTATTAGAACTATTTCTTCTTGCTCTGTCAAACGAGAGGGTAAAGAGATCATATTCAGTGTTTCAGCTGATGGCTTTCTTTATAACATGGTTAGAATTATTGTCGGCACCTTGATTGACGTTTCTGATGGTCGAATTAGCTCAGATGATATACCTTCAATTATTGAATCTGCAGACAGAGATAGAGCAGGTCAAACTGCTCCGGCAATTGGTTTATTTTTAAATGAAGTTTATTATTAGTTAATAGGG
>JAZRMJ010000014.1:0-1073 GCA_045647445.1 Acutalibacteraceae bacterium
GATAACGGTGCAAGGCTTGTATCTGACAAACGTGAAAAATACGGATTTTGATATAGGAGGAAACTTTAATGGAAAACAATTATTCTGCTAAATGGAAAAAGCGTGGCGATCGCACTGCCATGCTTCGCAATGCATTGCTCAAATCTATGGGCTACACCGATAAGGATATCGAGAAGCCTATCGTTGGCATTATCAACACATGGGCAGAGACCAACCCCGGTCACGTCCACTTCAAGCAGCTCGCAGAAGCAGTCAAGCGTGGCGTGTGGGCAGCAGGAGGCTTCCCTCTCGAGGTCAACACCCTCTCGATTTGTGAGGTCTTTTTCGACGTGTCGAGCCTTATCTATCGCAACCTTCTGTCAATCACTACCGAGGAACTTATCGCAAGGCACCCCTTTGACGGTGTGGTTCTCATCGGTGGCTGCGATAAAAATGTTCCCGCTCAGCTAATGGCGGCTGTTTCAGCCAATAAGCCTACCATCTATCTGCCTGGTGGAGCAATGCTCCCCGGTAGCTACAAGGGTCAAATGCTTGTCTGCGGCACCGACAGCTTTCACCTTTATAATCGCTACACAAGCGGCGAAATCACCCTCGAAGAGATGACAAAGCACGAGGGCTGTCTCTATGGCAGCGCAGGAGCATGCCCCATCATGGGCACTGCCAATACCTGCCAGACCGTCACCGAAGCGCTCGGCATCGCTCTGCCTAACTCTGCATCCTGCCTCGGCGTTTCAGCCGAAAAGCTCAGAATGTCAGAGGAGACGGGCAGAGCCATCGTTGAGCTGATTGAAAAGGATATTAAATGCCTCGATATAATAAACGAAAAGTCGATTGAAAACGCTATCAGAGTGCTTATGGCAACGGGTGGCTCAACCAACCTGATTTTGCACCTTACTGCCATCGCTCGCAGAGCAAATATCGATTTAAAGCTTGAAGATTTTGAGCGTATCAGCAACGAAACCCCCGTTGTTGTTAACGTTAAGCCCCACGGCATCGAGGCAGTCGGCAACGGCTTCCACAACGCAGGTGGTGTAGCCTCCCTCATGAAGGAGCTTGAGGGCAGCCTTAACACC
>JAZRMJ010000015.1:0-7516 GCA_045647445.1 Acutalibacteraceae bacterium
ACCGCTTGGCCTCCGACTTCATTTTTGACTCTCTGCTGAGCTCGGTTATAACACCCGACTCATCAACGGTAACAGTATATGATAGCGATTCGTTAAACTCTTTTTCAATAAGGTCAAATGGGTTATCGCAACCGGCTACCTTTGCTTTAGAGGATAACTTAAGCACAGCATTTGCCTGCCAATAAGCATTAACTTCTTCATCCTCACTATAATAATTTACGTATTCACCCTTTGTGCCGTTAGGATGCTTTGCGGCAAATGCATCTCTTGATGCCTTGCTGTCAAACAGAATATAAAGTGGAGCGTTAATATACCAGTGAGGGTTGCCCTTGTCGTCGATATCATAAAGATATCTTGTTGAAGAGTTAATTTTGAGCGAGATATCAAAGGCACCGTTCTCTTTCTTTAAAAGCTCAGTGATGTTTTGGTCGCCCGATATGTTGGGCTTGCCACTGAACTTGCAATAAAGAATTTCATCGGTTATCTCGTCTGAGCCTTCAAGAGAGTAGTCGTAAAAATAATGGAATTCTCCCTCGTCGTTTTTGTAAACGGCATCAACGGGGGTTATGGTCTTATCCTTAATTTTAACAACGTAGTTAACATAGACCCTTGCGATCGAGCTTTTGTCATAAACGTTAATATAAACCTCATCAGAGCCATACTTTTTCTTTTTATCCAGCTTGCCGAAAGCATAAACGGTGTAGCCTGTACCGTTATCGCCTTCATATTTCAAAGTGGCTGAATAGCGTTTGCCATCCTGATCAACGTATTCAACCGATTTTTCGCCATCCTTTGCCTCAAAATGCTGCTCAAACATATCTTCTCCAAAACCAATGTAGTCGGAGTATACGAGCTTGTTTTTGTCATAATAGCGAATGATTGTGGTGTCATTTTCATCGTCAATCTCGGCTTTTTTTGTGTAGCTGTCCTTTGCGTCCATTTCGGCAAAAAGGTCAATCTTCTCAAATTCAGCGAGAATGTCTTCGGGCTTAGTCAAATGGGCCAGATGCTTTTTGCTGGGTAGCTCACCAACCTTAAACTTAGGCGAACAAGAAGTGAGCGTTGCTATGGTTAAAATGATCAAAATCAAAGAAATAATTTTTTTCATATTAAGCACCTCCTGATACAGTATATCATCATGATTTTAATATGTAAAGTTACAGTTTTGTTACTAAAAACGAAAAAAAGAAACAGTAACTATTAAATTAGTCGCTGCTTCTATTTTAAACCTTATTTGATTTCTGCAGGCTTAAGACCCTCTATAAATTTCTCAAGAAGCTTAAGATTTTGCTTTTCACTCTCAACGCTTCTTTTAACCTTTTCAAAATCGGTGCCCTTAACAACCCTCTTTGCAATGTAATAGTCGTGGTTTATATAACCCTCTTTAGCATTGTTAATACGGTCGGTCAGGTCGCTGTCTTTTAGGTTAAGAGCTCGTCCGTCCTTGTGAACAAAAAGCTCGTTTTTTTCAAACATATTCATATCGTTAAGGCGCTCAAAGCAGGTATCATCCACAAAAAACAGCATAACGTCACCCTTTTGCATTTCAGCCATCAAACGGGTGGAATGAGCCATCTGCATGTCAGAATCGGTGCCCTTAGATGCATCATAAACGTGCACAACAGTTTTACCGTCACCGTTTAAATCCTCTGCGTATTGCTCAAGGTAAGCTTCAATTTCGAGAGTGACCTCGCTGGGCATAAATTTGTCAAACACGGTCATAACGATGTAGTCGGGGTTTTCTTTGGTGACGCATTGCGCTAAGCCATATGAAAGCACAATGGCGATAAAACCAATAATAAGGGTGTGCCACTTATAATAATACCAATAATTAGTAATCTTCTCTTTAAAGGTCAAGGGCTTTGGTTCTTCAACCTTTACTTCTTCAGGCACATACCCTGCCTCAACCTCTGCTCTGCATCTGAATTGCTTTTCGCTCATAAAAATTAAATCCTTCCTAAAAATCGTATTTTGTCTTGATACGACTGAAAATCCTCGAAAGGGGAGGATAAAGTAGCATCAAAAAGATAACGTCTGCAAACACATAGCCTATTGTAGCGTTAATAGATGAAATGAACATCAATCCGTATCTTGAGGGGTTGAAACCTCCGTCGATGGCGATTATCGATAGGTTAACAACAAGTGAGTATATTATTGCAGTCAGCACTCCGAATATCGGCAGTAGCCATCTGTGTTTTTTTAGGGGAGTTGCCAAAAGCCCTGCAACAAATCCAACCATACCCCAAGCGAGCATTTGAAATGGAGTCCACGCACCTTGCGAAAAATAAAGGTTAGATATAAGTGCTGTTAAAGCCCCCGTCATAAAACCGGCCTGACTACCAAAATATAGCCCTGTGATTACCACCAGCGCCGTTACAGGCTTAATGCCCGGTGCCCACGCAAAGAGCGCACGGCTGACCGTAGTGGCAGCAATCATTACTGCAATGAGCACCGTCAGCTTCGAGCCCGACTGCCTGCGCTCATACGAAACGAAAAATGCAAGGCAGGTCAGCAATGCAACGCATAGTATAAGCCAGGTGTAGCCACGGCTTCTAAAAATGACCGACCCACCGATTATAACGCTCGGCACAGCCAAAACAAGCAGCACCCATGAAATAATTTTGCGAATCATAATGAGTGCTCCTTTTTACAGCAATCGATAACATCATGAGCTGTAACAGCATTCGGGTAGGTGTCTCTTGCCATGCGACAGGCGGCCGTAGTGTAAAATCTGTTTTGCGCAAAAAATCTTTGAGGGGTATCGGCTGCGCTCACTCTGCCGTCAAAAAACATTGCGCATCGGTCACCATATTGCGAAGCAAAATCGGTGTCGTGAGTAACTGCAATAACGGTCACACCATCATCGCAAAGTCTTCTTATCATCTTGCCAAGCCTTGATTTTGACCAAGCGTCAAGGCTTCTTGCAGGCTCGTCGAGCATTAAAATGCTCGGGGTGCAAACCATTAACTTTGCCAGAGCGCAAAGCTGCTGCTCGCCACCACTCAAATCATAGGGGTGTCGCTCGAGCAGATGAGATATGTTAAACTGCTCGGCTACTTTATTAATAAGGTCGTCCCATTTGGAACGGTCAGGCTCACGGATTAAAAGAATCTGCTTAATATCGTCAATAACCCTTTCGGTAGTGAAAACGGTCAGCGAATCCTGAGGCAGATAGGCAATTTTGCCCGAATAAAGCTCTTTGTCGCTAAGCTTTTTAATATCCTTTTTGTCGATTATAACCTTGCCCTGATAAGGCTTTTCTAAGCCTGCAATAACGTTTAGGGTTGTCGATTTGCCCGACCCATTACCACCAAGCAAAAAGAAGCATTCGCCTCTGCCGACCGAAAGGCTTGCACCCTTCATAACGTCGTTGCTCTTTTTAGCGTATCTAAACCAAACGTTTTTTAGCTCAACAATCGGGTCAATAGGCTTTGCTGTCTTCTCATCTAAAGCAAAACCTTTAAAGTTAGCTTTAAGGTAGTTTCTGCCCTCACCGATGCTTAATGGGCACTCACCCTCACCACCCGTCTCTATAAAAACACGAGCAGCGCAGGGCAGCCCCTCCATCAAAGAGGCAGAGTCAATGCTTTTAATAGCCTTTTTAGGCGCATCGCAAGCGATTATTTTACCCTTTTGCATAATAACAGCCTTGTGAGCGAATGCAAAAATATCTTCAATTCGGTGCTCAGCAATAATAACGGTAATGCCAAGCTCACGGTTAAGCTTTTCAATTATCGATATAAACTTAGTTGCAGCAATCGGGTCGAGTCGAGCAGTCGGCTCATCGAGCAAGAGAATATCGGGTTGCATAGCAACCAAAGAGGCAAGGCAGACAAGCTGCTTTTGACCACCCGAGAGACGGTCAATATCCTCGTGCATAAGCTGATGAATGCCAAAATAGTTGGCAGTTTCAGCAATTCTGCGCTCAATCTCGTCGGCAGGTGTGCCAATGCTCTCAAGACCGAATGCAAGCTCGTTAATAACCTTGTCGGTCACGATTTGACTATCGGGGTTTTGCATCAAAAAGCCAATTCTTCGAGCGCTCTGTTCACTGCTTAAAGAGTTTAAATCCTCATCGCAAAAGGTGATGCTGCCACTCATTTGACCGGCAGGTCTTAGCTCTTTTTTGAGCATTTTGAGCAGGGTCGTTTTGCCACATCCCGACATGCCGTATAAAACAATAGGCTGACCTGATTCGACCGATAGTGATATATCGCTCAAAGCATAGTCTTGCGCATTTGGATATTTAAAATTTAAATTTTCGATACGCAATATTTCCATCTTGCTTCCTCCACGACCTTCATAAGGGGTGCGACCAATATCAATAAACCATACGATAAATAAGCGCAAAGATTAATTAAATCAGCTTTTGCTCCTACTATAATGGGGTAAAATTCAAACTCAAGACCGTTCGATGCAGTAGTAGATATAACCACTGCCACCAGCAAAGCACAAACTAGTATCAAAGCAAAATCCTTAAACCTGAATTTGTATTTAATAAGGCTTGTGCGACCCTTTAAGCCGTAACCCCTTGCGTTCATTGCCGATGCCGTGTCCATCGCGTTTTCTGCGCTTGATGCAATGAGGGTCACGAGGGTGTTGCCTGCGCTTTTAATACGCTCAATTCGGCTGTTACAGCAATACATGCCCATAACCCTTTGAGTGCGCGAAATCTTATTCATGTTTCGCATCATAAGGGGGATAAAGCGAAGCGCAACGGTCAGGGTGAGTGCAACCTTAGGCAGACCCTTGCCCAAAAGATAGACCGTCTTGTCGCTACCCATAACATAGCCTAAACAGCTAAACCATATCACAACTGCAGCAAGCATAATGCCTGCGCTAAGACCAAACAAAACCGACTCAAGGGTGATTTTTGCACCCAAAACGCGAAACAACTCGGTTTTGCCAAGCCTTGAAACGATGGGATTAGTCACGGCAATTCCAATCGGAGCAATAACCACAATCCACCAGTTAAAGCTACCACCCGTTACCCAAAGCCTCATCACAATTCCACCCAAAAGAGCGAGCGCATAAATAACGGGGTTTTGAATGAACATAGCAATCATTGTAACTGACAAAAAATATATAGTGGTTGACAGTGGATGCAAATTTCTAAATATGTCCACCTTGCGTCACTCCTTTGCTGAAAATGGTATTATAAAATTATACACTTTTCGACAACTAAAGTCAATTAAACTGCAAAATAAAAACACACACCATTTTATCTAAAAAAGGTGTGTGTTAAATAATTAGAAGCCGACATAAAATCAAGGTTTTTGGCTGCGATTTTGATGTTGCCCGAGCTAATCGACGAGACCTTGATTGAAACGACATCCCATCTATGGTCAAAGGGTGTCTGCCTCAAGGTGATGCAATCAATTTTTTGAGCATCAAAAGAGCAGTCAAACAGGGTCAGCCCCTTAGCATCCTTAAGCCTGACAGTGCGCCCAAAACAAATTCCACCATTTTTAATGCTTTGTGCTCCGCCCCATATGCGATATAACGAGCATGTTACACCAAGGCTTAAAACTATCCCACCAAGCAATATAAAATCGGGCGCAAAAATTATCGACAACGCAAGTGGAGTTATGCTGAGCACCATGAACCATAACGGCAAAATTATTACACGCCGAATCATCTTCTTATGCTTTGTTAATTTTATTTCAGGTCTGTCTGAATAATCCAATGAGCAAGGGTATAAAGCGATGCTGTCATTTGCAATGCCAATATTCAGTGAGTGACGATTAAATATGCGCATAGCCGGTGGCTGCAAAGCCATAACTGAACCAATAGCCGAGCGCTTTATATAGGTCTGTCTGCTTAAAATAACCCCTTGCTTTATAAAGATGCTGTTATCACCTAGCGAGACAAAATAAAATGCGTGTCTTATCAGCGTTATTAAAAACGAAACGATAAACCCCATAAAGAGCAAAATTGCAACAACCGTCGCAATTTGCGGTATCAATCGCTCAAGTGAATCAGCTTTGTCACTCAGGCTGTCAATCACGTCTTTGCCTATTCGTCTGCCAAGTAATTTGCCTGAATAATTTATAACCGTCGCCCATATAAGAAGCCCCGACAAAGCAGATGCGCTCGATAATGAAAAGAGCACTATCTCTCCGATTTTTGAGCGATGAGGCTTTGCGTAGTTATCATGACCGATTATCAGCCTTGCTAAAGCATCCCCGTTTCTTTTTGACAGATAAAGCTCAATATCAGGCTTTTTGCTGCTTGCTTCGGTTTCGATTCTCACTCTGCGTGTGCCAAATATTGCAGAAAGGGGAGTCGATTCAGCGCAAACTACAATAATCCTGTCAAGCTTTATAATGGCTTCGCTTTTAAAAATAAACCCCGTTTTTATGGTTAGCCTATCATTTTCGACTATAATATTAAAGGCTTTGCAACGGGCCAAACTAAGCGAAAACACTATCGTAGCAACAACAATATCCCACCCCGAAAAGCCGAACTCACCAAAAATAAGAAGCATGTATGCGCTTCTAATCAGTGGAATAAGCAGCAGCAAAACGAACTTTTTTAAAAACGAAACCATCGTCAACGGGTGAGCGCAAAAGCATCGTCTTATCATCTGCCACCTCTAAGAATCAAAAAATCTGCCTGCTTCTCATCAATTCCAAAAATGGTAACAATGCCGTGAATAGTCTTAATTTGAATTGATGCAACCCCAAAAGCCCTCGTAATCGGCCCCGATATTTTGCGGCAATAAACGCACCTTTTATCAGGAATAATGTGTTGTCGTTTTATAAACACACCGACCTTTACTATGATTGCATCCTCACCCAAAGTTACCTCATGTGAGCGCACAAAACGAGGGATGTACCACGCCCAAAACAGCGCAAATATCCCCACGCTCAAAATAAGCGTGGGGATATGATTAAATCCAATATAATTACCGCAGATAAAGAGTATCACAGCAGCAATAACGGCAAGTCGTAGCCGTAAAATGCCGATATATTTATCTGATGGTTTGATTTTCAATCACATCACCGATTCAATGCTTGTTGCCCTTTATCTTTTCCCAATAGGCGCGAAAAGCCTGTTCATTTTTATTGTCACCGAATCGGTAATATTCAACATCTTTAAGTATGTCGGGCAGATATTGTTGCTTTACCCAGCCGTTAGCAAAGCTGTGAGGATATTGATATCCGATAGCTTTGCCCATCTTTTGTGCGCCTGAGTAATGACCATCCTGCAAATGAGAGGGTATATTACCCACCTTACCTGCCTCAATATCGCTCCAAGCAGCGTCAATAGCCGATATACCCGTGTTGGATTTTGGTGCAAGCGCTACCATTATAACTGCATCTGCAAGGGGTATCCTCGCTTCAGGCAACCCCACCTGCAAAGCAGCGTCAACACAGCTTTTAACTATGGGTATTATCTGTGGATAGGCAAGACCCACATCCTCACATGCGCATACCATAAGTCTTCTGCAAGCGCTGGGCAGGTCGCCTGCAATGAGAAGTCTCGCAAGATAATGGAGCGCTGCATCGGGGTC
>JAZRMJ010000016.1:0-7973 GCA_045647445.1 Acutalibacteraceae bacterium
TGTTAAAAATCAATTCTTTCTTATTGACGTGATGAAAGAAGCCGTTAAACTTGATGACGGCACCCGTCTTTTATTGGTTGGTAACGGACCTGATTTTGATGCAGTAAAAAAATATGCGACTGAATCTGGGCTCGAAAATCACGTTGATTTTTTGGGTATAAGAAGTGATATAGCAGAGCTGCTTAGCGCATCAGACGCATTTTTATTCCCCTCTCGGTTTGAGGGGCTTGGGATTGTTGCCATTGAAGCGCAGTTTTCGGGGCTCCCCTGCATAATGTCGAGCGCTATACCGAATGAGGCAGTAATCACAAAATCGGCAATAAAGCTGCCGACAAACAGCCCTGCTGAGTGGGCGAAGGCTGCTCTCGGATGCATAACCGAGCGTGATAGCGTCATCCTTTCAGAAGGGGCAACCGAGCGCTTTGACGCAAACTACAATCAAAAGCAATTGGAAGAAATCTTAGGAGTTAACAATGGATAAAATCTATAACAAGTTTAAAAAGACAGAGCTTATGGCCGTTACCGCTTTTTGTCTGTTATTTATGACCGTTGGATTTTTGCAGATCTGTTCGCTGACCTTTGGTCACCCCATCATATCTGTTATTCAATGGCCGACCATCGCACTTGGCGGAGTTATAATCGCCTATCGCTTTTTGAATTTTAAGCACTATATATCCTCAAAGGGGTTATGGCTACTGGTGGCTTTGGCAGCAGCTTATCTTGTATCAACTGCCATCACCTATAAATACGGCTATTACGAAAATATAAGGCACCTCATTTTTATGGTTTTTCAGTTTGGCATTCTTTATGCTACCGGCAATGAGGATAAGGATTATTCAATAAAAAGGCTCAAAATCTGCGCCGTCTATTACATGATAGTTGCCGCTGTTTTGTCGCTGGCAAGCTTTGTGACGATGTTTGCAGGCATTTCAAAGGTTTATTTGCCTGATAGCACCGATAGTGGCCCCGTTTATTTTATAGGATTTCACATTGGCCGACTTTTTGGTCTTTATTGGGATCCTAACATCGCTTCGGTTATCGCTGTAGTTTCAATCCTTATTTCGGTGTATTTTATTATCGCCACTAAAAAGGTGCTATTTAAAATTCTGCTGTCGCTTAACATAGCACTTCAGTTTTTATACATCGTATTTTCGGGTTCAAGAACGGGGCTTATTTCGATTATTGCAGGGCTTTTTGTGGCTACCCTTTTATATGCGATGAGCCACAAATTCTCTTTAAATAAGCTTCGTCAGGCGCTTGCCGTTATTTGCGCTGCAGCATGCGTGATGGCAGCAATAGTCGTTTTGCCGACTGCTATAAAGAGCGGTTACAACGCCATTTTTAACAGCTTCGATTCATCAGATTCTGATTCGGAGGATTCTGAAGAAGATATATTTGACCGTGGATATGATATGTCAGGTGACGTATCTAACCGTAGATTTGATATTTGGATGAGCGCAGTCGAGATCGCAAAAACCTCACCGTTTTTTGGTGTTAGCCGAGCAAACATCACTGCCTACGCTAAGGATAAGCTACCAGATACCTATATTGTCAATAACGATTATATGGATTTTGAGAGCATGCATAATCTTTATTTTGAGATTCTTGCAAGTCAGGGTGTTGTTGGTCTTTTGCTCTTTATTGCGTTTGCGATATTGTCGATAGTTTTGGCCATTAAAAACGCTAAAGCTATTTGGCATGGAGAGCATCGATTAATCTTTATTATGCTACTGAGCGTTATTGCTGCTGTTTGCACCTGCACCTTAGTTATTGCTGAGATAATATATGTTATTTCGCCTATATCGACCATGTTTTGGATTTGCCTATCGGCTCTTAACAACTCGCTTAAAAAGGAGGCAGTCAAATGAAAATTTTAACTATATCGGTTGCCGCCTACAACATGGAAAGGCTTATTCGCCAAAACCTCGACTCCTTTGTAGCCTCTTCGGTCAGGGATGATATTGAGGTGCTGGTAATAAACGACGGTTCCTCCGATTCGACAGCCGAAATCGTGAGAGAATATGAGGCTAAATACCCCGGTATTATAAAGCTTTTCAATCAAGAAAACGCAGGTCCCGGCTCGACCGTTAACCGTGGTATTGAGAATGCTACCGGCAAATACTTTAGAATGGTTGATGCCGATGATTGGGTGGATAGTGGTTTTAAGCAGTATGTTGAATTGCTTAAAGAGGTTGACGCTGACATGATAGTCACTGACTACACCTGCGTTGATGATAAAACGGGCGAGACAAGATTTTGCAAAGCTAACGGTCTTGAAGCAGGAAAGCTGACCAATTTTAACGACGTTTGTGCAAAGCTAGAGTTTGACATGCACTCTATTACCTGGAAAACCGAGATATTGACTCAAAACAGCATTCGTCTTTTCAATGGCTTTTACACCGATATTCAGTATATCCTCTTCCCTTCTCAGTATGCTGAGACGGTTGTTTATTGTGACGTTAACGTTTATATGTATCGCGTTTCGCTCAGCGGTCAGAGCATGGCAGCTCCCAGCATGCAGCGAAACGTTAAGATGCATGATGCTATGCTCTTTTCGATTGTTGAGCTTTATAACAGCATTAAGGCTGAGAAACCCGAGGTTGCAAAATACATTTTGAACAAGCTCAACATGATAACGGGCACACAGCTTGGCACTTTGCTTTCGTTTAAATCAAGCAAAGAGAATAAACGCAATCTATTTGACTATATGGCAAAGCTTAAAAGCCAATGCCCAGATGCTTATGATAACTTTAAAAGGCTTAAAACTGTGAGAATGCTCATGTTTTGCGATGGGTTGCTCTATCCTATAATAAACAGACTTCATCGTAACAGACTCGATTTGAATGACTAAAAAATGCCCACGACTTATAATCGGTCGTGGGCATTTTTTTAGTCTTTATCGCAAAGCAAATTATAATAAATATCGATTTCTTCGGTTGCTTTGAGCATAAAATCAAAGCATTTCTGATCTTTTACAAGTAATTTGCCGACTTTTTTGACAGCCTTAAAAAAGCGTGGGTCAAATAAAATCTCGTCGCCATGGTCGATCATGGGGCATAGTCGCTTGGCTCTATAATCGGGCTCGACAAACACCCTGCCCTTTTGGTCAACGGTCGGAAAAAAGGGAAAGATTCTGCAAGCGAGAGGTCTTGAATTTCTATCGCAGGTGCCATCGCAAACGGCGATAAGCTCACCCTCTTCGTTTTGGCGAGTGGGCAGAGAGCTTGGCTCGTTTGGGAATAGGAGCATACCACATGCATCATCCCCCTTACAGCAGGCTCGGTCGCAAAGCTGACCGCAATCGGCCTTCAGCGGGGTAAGCTCGCCCATAATTTTATATGCTTTTTTATATAAAGCGTCGTAGTCGGTCGGTCGCATTGAAATCCCTCCTATTTTAAAAATATTGTAGCATATTTTAATTAAAATTTAAAGGGGGTTAAGTTTATCAAATATCTTGAAATAAAACACCGCAAATGGTATAATGATCATAATTATGCAACTAGTAAAATTATAGCTGAATTATTGCCAAAAAAGTGCAGAAAATAATAGCTATAATCAATTTGTAAAGTGAGATTTATGAACAGACAGATGAAACAAATTTTATCTCGAAACAAAAAGGCTCTGGTCGAATCCAAAAAGGATTTCAGGGCTATATTCGAGATTACCTTCAGCTGTGGCGATAATATAATTTGTGAGGATAGCGATGGAGCTCACACCTATAAAGAGGTATATGACAAAATATGCTCTGCATCAATTGGGCTGAGACAAAAAATCGGCTCGTCAGGTCAATTAGTTGCCCTCGAAACCGAAAACAGCCTTGAGTGGCTTGTCGCCTTTTGGGCGATACTAATGAGTGGTAACAAGCCCTATCTTGTTAACCTTAAATACCCTTATTCGCTCTCAAACTCGATACTTAAAAGGCTCGGTATAACGCACTCGGTTTGTGCTGAAAATTCAAAATTAGATGCAAAAAGCATAGCGATAGACAGCTTATATTGCGACAATACAATCTGTGACCTATCTCACTTTGCCGATGAGATTGCATTTTCATCCTCAGCGACCTCGATGAATGAAAGCGTTTGCTTTTACTCAGGGCTTCAGGTGGCTGAGCAGATACTCAATTTTGAGTCGATTGTTAAAGAATGTCCTGACATTGTAGGGCATTATAACGGTCATTTAAAGCTACTGGCATTTTTGCCCTTTTATCACGTGTTTGGGCTTTTTGCCGTTTGTTTTTGGTTCACCTTTTTTGGTAGAACATTAGTCTTTTTATCTGACTACTCGGCTGATACCATATTGAGCACCTGCAGAGAGCATAAGGTGACCCATATTTTTGCAGTGCCTCTGCTTTGGCACTCCGTTGAAAAAGAGGTTATGAGCGTTATCTCTGGTCAAAGCGAGAAAAAGCAAAGGCAGTTTTATGGCGCCCTCAAAAGCATGACAAAACTGCAAAACCTTTGCCCAAAGCTTGGCAGATTCATTGCAAAAAGGGTGCTGAGTGAGGTGACAGGCAAAACATTCGGTCGGTCGGTTTTGTTTTGCATAAACGGTGGCAGTTACCTGCGCTCATCGACAATGGAATTTTTTAACGCTATCGGCTATAATCTGCACAATGGATACGGAATGAGCGAAATTGGTATAACCTCGGTTGAGCTCAGAAAAAAGCCGAAGCAACTCAATCTTAGCTCTATAGGTCGACCCTTTGATTCGGTTGAGTATAGCTTGAGAAATGGCGTTTTATGGGTCAAGGGCAGCTCACTTTGCACTAAAAAGCTTATTAACGGCGAAACCATAACCATGAGCGACTGGTTTAACACCGAAGATAACGTGACCGAAATCGATGGCTACTACTTTATTCACGGCCGACAAAGCGACCTTGTTATAGGCGAAAGCGGTGAAAGCATTAACCCTGACACGATTGAACAGCAGTTTAATCTTGAGGGCGCTACTGCCTTGTCTGTGCTTGGGCTAAAGGGTGTGTCGGGTGATGAGCTATCGATGATAATTCAAATAGATAGGAATATTGACAGCCGTAGCCTAGATAGCATGATAGAAAAAATTGGGCACATAAATAATGGTCTGTCTAACACCTATGAGGTTAAAAACGTTCATTTCACCTATGATGAAATTGCTCCACCGAATGCTGTTAAAATCAGCAGAAGGCGATTAATTAAAATGATTGAAAATAGCGAGATAAACCTGATTTCTCTTTGCGATATTAAAAATGCATAAAGGAGGCTAAGACCGATGGAATGGATAATTTTAGGGATTATTGGCGTAATCGCTTTGATTATTGCCGGTGCTTTGATGATACCCATTCATGTTATTATAAAGGGCGATAACAAATCAAGCGTTGTCGTTAAGGTAAGAGCTCTTTTTTTTACAATATCGAGCGATAAAGAGAAAAAGCCTTCTAAAAAAAAGCAAACATCTAAAAGCAATAAACCTCTTGATAACAGCTTTGCTGAGTTTATTATGGATGGTGGCTTATTATCTGCAGTAAGCGATATAATGAGAATAACTAAAAACATGCTCATCGAGCTGAAAAATCTGTTTGGTCACATCAAGGTTCACCGTTTTAAAATTAACCTGACCTGCTCGGGTGAGGATGCTGCTGAGGCTGCCATTAATTACGGCAGATGCTGTGCAGTTATATACCCCGTGACGGGATTTTTGTGCAACATCCTCGGCATTAGCAAAAAGGTTAACAAGGTGGCAGTTTTTTGCGATTACAATGCCGACAGCCTTGCCTTTGATTGCCACATAGACATTTCAATTCGCATTGTGAGAATGGTTATAGCAGGGTTCAAGATAGGATTTAAAGAGCTTAAACACAGATTTATGGATAGCATGGCTGATAACACCAATAATTCTTAACTGTAAAGGAGAATTTAAATATGAAAAACATTGACCTAACCACATTTAAGGCAGAAAACAGCCAGATAATCGTTGCAAGACGAGATGTTCTTGCAGTAAAGTTCAGCACCAAAGAGAACTCTCGTGTTATCTGCCCAATCACACCAGATATGAGCGAGGACGCAAAGTATTTGACCTTTGATATTTACGTTCATAACGATGAGACATGCTGTTGCCTTGAGTTTGAGTTTTTTGATAAAAACAACTCTACTCCAAACGATGACTTTTTCTTTATAATTGGATTGCTACCAAAGGTCAGCACCACCGTTTCGATCCCTCTTGATGCGCTGAGTGGTAATCGCATATTTCTTGACCGTAACAAGGGTGCGCTCAAATTTTTGATTCACGGCAAAAACCTTGATATTGCCGACGTTTCTCGCTTCGCTATTAGAGCTCGCAAATCTGCCTTTGAGCAGAGAATTCAAATCAGCGATATGCGTTTTACTGCTGAGGCTGAGGACAAATTGGTTGATTCGGCTCCTATGGTCGATAAATTCGGTCAATGGAAGGGTCGCCAGTGGCCTCAGAAGATACATAGCGAGCAGGAGCTTATTGATTCACTCAAGGCTGAGCTTGAGGGTGAAAAGTGCTCGGACTTTGGCACCGACCGTAGCAAATACGGTGGTTGGACAGGCAAACGCTTTGAGGCTACCGGCTTCTTCCGCACCGAGAAGGCTGACGGTCGCTGGTGGATGGTTGACCCCGAAGGCTGTGCCTTCTTCAGCGCAGGTCTTGACTGCGTAAACGCTGACGAGTCATACACAAATCTTGAGCCTGTGCGCAACCTCTTTGATGAGATACCTGACAGCGAAGGCGAGTTTGCCGACGCTTACAAAGCCGACGGCCGATTCGATTTTGCTATTGCCAACCTCATTCGCGCTTTTGGTCAGGATTGGTACAAATGCTGGACAGAGATCACTCGCAATCGCCTATTCCGTTTGGGCTTTAACACCATTGCAAACTGGTCTGATATGAAGTTTGCGCGCTCAAGCAACATACCCTACGTTATTTGCATGGGCCGTTTCCCCAAAACCGAAAAGCTTATATTCCGTGATTTTCCCGACGTTTTCAGCGAGGAATATCAGGTAAACTGCGACAAGTTTGCCGAGCAGCTCGAAAAATACGTTGGCGATCCCTATGTTTTGGGTTACTTCTTGTCTAACGAGCCTAACTGGGCTTGGGGTGAGAAGATTAATATTGCTGAGGATATGCTCAGAAACCCTGAAGCCTTAGCATCTAAAGATAAGCTTTGTGAGTTTATTAAAGAACGCTACAATGGCGATATTAACGCTGTGAACTCTGCCTGGCAGACAAAATATGCCGACTTTACCGATATCGCAAGACCTATTGCGCCTAAAGAAAAACTCTCAGAGGGTATGTATAACGATTTGATGGATTTCTCAAACATCATGATTCGTCGCTACTGTGAGCTACCCAGCCTTGCGTGCCGCAAGGTTGACCCCGACCACCTTAATCTCGGTCTGAGATACGCTTCTATCCCCAACCCCGACATTTTGGCCGGTTGCAATGCCTTTGATGTTTTCTCAATGAACTGCTACAAGATTGACCCGTCGGTTGAGCTTGAGAGAGCAGCAGCCGTATTAGACATGCCGATGATGATTGGTGAGTACCACTTTGGTGCCATTGATGCAGGTCTGCCTGCATCAGGTCTTAGAGCAGTTACCACTCAAGCTGAGCGAGCCGGTGCATACAAATATTATCTGCACTGTGCTGCTAACATGCCTAACTGCGTTGGTGTGCATTACTTCACACTTAATGACCAACCCGCTCTCGGTCGCTTTGACGGCGAGAACTATCAGATTGGTTTTGTTAACGTTTGTGGTCGTGAATATAAAGAAATTTGCCAGGGCGCAATCGAGGCTCACGAAAGCATGTATAGGGTCATGGCAGGCGAAGAAAAACGCTATAACCTCTACCCCGAAGAAACAGATTGGATTGCATATTAAGCTGAAAAATAAAAAGACTTGGGATACGAAAAGCGTATCTCAAGTCTTTTTTTGCGAACTAACATATTTATTTTAGCATATGATATGCTT
>JAZRMJ010000017.1:0-2045 GCA_045647445.1 Acutalibacteraceae bacterium
TTGTCTTCCTAAGAACCGCTTGGCCTCCGACTTGCAAAGTCGGATGCACCGGCATTGTTGATAGAGGGAGCAGGCTGAGAGTCGGCTCTCGAGACGGTGTTGCCACCGGTGTATCCGCCCTCACGCTTAGAGTCGGCGAAATAGACCTGGTCGGCGATAATTTCCCACGCGCGGCGCTTGTTGCCGTCACGGTCGGTGTATGAGCGAACCTGAATGGAACCCTCAACAGCCACCTGCATACCCTTTGTAAAATACTTGCTGGCAAACTCAGCAGTGGAGCGCCAAGCGACTATATCGAGAAAGTCGGTTACACGCTCATCGCCTGAGCGAAAGTTACGCTCAACAGCCAGAGTGAAGGTGGTAACGGGTATGTTGTTAGAAGTGTGCCTAAGCTCGGGGTTATCGGTCAAACGACCCATTACGATAGCACGGTTAAGCATTTAGAATCCACCTTTCTTACTTCTTGATGATCATCGAACGGAGAACACCGTCGGTGATGCCGAGAACACGGTCGAGCTCTGCGGGAAACTCTGCTGCAGCGTTGAAGCTAACAAGCACGTAGTAGCCCTCTGCCTCTTTGTTGATGAGATAAGCGAGCCTGCGCTTGCCCCACTCGTCGACAGTGACATCGGTAGCGTTATTGGTGATCATGGTCTTGAACTTTTCAACAAGAGCGGTAGTAGCCTCTTCACCCTGCTGGACCGAGAACACCATAACAACCTCGTATGCGTTGTTGATTGACATTCTGTTGCACCTCCTTATGGACATTAGACCCTCTACTGAGAGTAAGGGGAGCCTGCATTAGATAATTTACAGGCAAACTACATATTAACACAAAAAACTCACCAAGTCAAGTCTTTTATATAAAAGAAAATAGCGACTTCTCACCTTAGTAAAAAGTCGCGTTTTTCATCAATTATTCCTCTGCGAAATCGTCTTTGCCTACGCCGCAAAGAGGGCAAGCAAAGTCCTCGGGCAGGTCCTCAAATTTGGTGCCGGGAGCGATACCGTTATCGGGGTCACCCACAGCCTCATCATAAACCCAACCGCAGATTTGGCAAACGTACTTTTTCATAGTTTTTACCTCCAAAAATTATTTAATTGGTTCAAAATCGACTGCACCATGCTTGCACACGGGGCAGACAAAATCATCAGGCAGTTGGTTACCTTCATAAACGTAACCACAGATTTTGCAAACGTAACCCTTTTTGCCTTCGGTCTGAGGCTTAGGCTTAACATTGCTATGATAGTATGAGTAGGTCATGGTCTCTTTATCCGAAACTACCTTAGACTCGGTTATCGAGCAGATAAACATACCGTGTGTGCCCAAATCAAAATACTGCTCAACCTTAAGCGACATATAAGCGTTGATGTATTTGGGCAACACCACAAGACCATTCTCAGAGCGATTAAGCTCGCACTCTTTGAACTTATCGACCATGCGACCACTCTTAAAACCAAAGGCTTCAAAAACCTTAAAGGGAGCCTCAACGGTCAGGCAGTTAAGATTCATTTTGCCGGTGTTTTTAATAGTGTGGTGCGAGTAGCTGTCTTTATTGATGGTTACTGCAATTTGGTTTGGAGTGTTAGTCACCTGCGAAACGGTGTTAACGATAAGACCGTTATCCTTATTGCCATCGTTTGAGGTCACAACGTAAAGACCGTAACCGATGTTAAACAGAGCAGTATCATCTAGCCCTGCTGCGTTATTGTCCTTCCATTCAGTGCACAGCTCATCAGCCATTTTATCAAGCTGGAGGGGATTATCATCGCTCGTTGCAGACATAATGCTCACGGTGGTATCAATATAGGTCAGATTTTTGCACTTTTCGAGCTTTGCTCTCATGACCTTTGCGGCTGTGGGAGCCCAACTACCGTTTTCGATTAAAGCGACGGTGCGATTGCTGTAGTTTCTCTCGACCAGCTCATCGATAAACTCGCGCATGAAGGGGAATATATCGGTGTTGTAGGTGGTGGTCGCAAGCACTATTTTGCTGTATCTAAATGCATCCTCAACAGCCTCAGCCATATCGCACCTTGCAAGG
>JAZRMJ010000018.1:0-2374 GCA_045647445.1 Acutalibacteraceae bacterium
AAGAAGTACGGCATGGAGGGTGACCTGGTTGCAGGTGCCAACATTGCAGGCTTCGAGAAGGTTGCTCAGGCAATGATCGCCCACGGTGTTGCATACTAAGTCTCTTATTTAACATAGCTTTTCTTCAACACCCGACAGAATTTTCTCTGTCGGGTGAATTACATTAGGGAGTTGTACCTTATGAATACTGTTAAAAATTCTAACGTTGTTAAGCTGGTCATGTCAGCCTTGTTTGCTGCATTGGTTTGTGTTTTCACTATGATTCCAACCGGTATACCCTCACTGACGGGTGGATATATCCACCTTGGTGATTGCTTTGTGCTGATAGCAGGTTGGTTTTTGGGGCCTGTTTATGGTGCTCTTGCTGCAGGCATCGGCTCAGCTATGACCGATATTATCGGCGGATACTTGATTTATGCTCCTGCAACCCTTATAATAAAAATGCTGATGGCTGTCATTGCTGCTTATGCGATAAAAATTTCTAACGCTAATAAGGGTGTGGTCTTTTCACTTCGTCTTTTGGGTGGTATCGCCGCAGAGATATTTATGGCGTTAGGCTATTTTCTCTACTCTGCAACCGTTATGAGCTACGGCTGGGCAGGGTCTGCAATCGAAATACCCAACAACCTCATTCAGGGCGGTATAGGCATTGCAGCAGGCATTATCCTAGCGCAGATAATCGACAGCACAGGCGTTTTAAGAAAAATTCAGCGAGGTTAATAACATGACTATAAAACAGCAGGCCGCTGCTGCTGCTGCAGAGCTAATAAAAGCGGCAGATCTTAAAGTAGGTAGCATCGTTGTTGTAGGCTGCTCAACAAGTGAGGTTGTAGGCAGTAAAATCGGCACCGACTCTCAGCCTGATACGGCAAAAGAGATTTTTGAGGGAATTTATGAAGTGCTGCAAAGTGCAGGTGTTTATCTTGCTGCACAATGCTGTGAGCACCTTAACCGTGCGATTATAACCGAGGCAGAAGCTGTGCCGAACGCCGAGATAGTCAACGTTGTGCCCCAACCTAAAGCAGGCGGCTCCTTCGCTACTGCCGCCTACTCAGCCTTTAAAAAGCCCGTTGCAATCGAAGAGATTAAGGCAGACGCAGGTCTTGATATTGGTGGCACTCTCATTGGTATGCACCTTAAAAAGGTGGCTGTGCCACTCCGTCTTGATATTAAAAACATCGGTGAAGCCTCCCTCTCTGCTGCTCGCACAAGGCCAAAGTTTATCGGTGGTATTAGAGCTATCTACGACGATAATTTGTTGTAAATATTACCCCTACATCCGTAAACACGAATGTAGGGGATTATTATTTTTATTTTGCAAATTCAGGAGCAAGGGGTTTGCAGGGGGTACCGCCGCCACCGATTGAGGTGGGACTGTTATTGGTAACAACATGAAGGCTGGTGATAAGCTTCATGGAATCCTGATAATAAGGGTCTGAGGTATTGCTTGTGTTAAGATTGATGCCGTATTCTCTGCGAACTTCATCCTTAACTGTATGCTCTGCGCTCCATGCGTAGCAATCCCATGCGGTATCGTCAGCGATGTAGCAGCCGTAATTCTGAAGGGCATAGAAAAGCTTCTTGCCGACCTGGGTCTTGATGCCGAGGCTTGCGGCAGTTACATCCTTGGGGATGGTGAGCAATGAGCCCATGCGAATTGTGGGGTCAAGGCCACCATAGGCGTTGCCACCACTTGCGGCATAGCTATCATGACGGTCTGCAGGCCAAACGTAGCCCTTTTGAGCAGAGTGATCATAGTAGCAATAATTTTTTGCAAAAACGTTGAGCTTGAGAGCATGGCGAATAGGCTCGTCGCTTGTAAGCTCACCGGGTCTAATAGAGCCACCGATAGATGACAAGCCACTACCATAGTGGGTGCCCTTAATGCCTGCGCCATAGATATCCTGATCCTCTTCATGGAGCCAGCCGACAATACGAGCGTTGCCTGTCTCAAGACGGCAAGCAGGCTCAAGCTGACGGATAGTTCTGCCATCGGGCATCAAGAAAGCAGTGCAGTTATTGGGGGTTGAGTTGCCTGTTGCGTCGGCAAGGTAGAAGTTTGACGGAATCTGAATCTTACCGAGGAACATATCTCCGGGCCAACGCTTATTCCAAGCAGAGGGCGAATAGCAATCAACGGTGGGTGAGCCTTCGGGCACCTTCTCGATATACTCATCGTCGACAGTTATGATATATGCGTTTCTGAAGCCTGCCTTTTTGAGCTTAGCGTCTGAACCGATAGGCATATTCCAAATTGAGTCGTCAGCAAAAGGCCATAGCCATGGATCACGGGTGCCTGTATATCTAAGCACGCCGTTTTTATCCTTCAAGTCGGAGGCCAAGCGGTCTTAGGAAGACAACTCTGCCTTTCAAC
>JAZRMJ010000019.1:0-15935 GCA_045647445.1 Acutalibacteraceae bacterium
GGTAGCCTCGTCGAGAATAATAACGCGAGGGTCACGAATGAGCGCTCTAGCGATAGATATTCTCTGCCTCTGACCACCCGACAGCTTGCCACCATGCTCGCCGATGGGGGTATCAAGACCGAGGGGCAGCGAGTCGATAACGGGGCGCAGGCATGCTGCTTCAATGACCATATTGAGCTGCTCATCGGTCACATAGGGCGAGCCATAGGTGATGTTGTCTCTTATCGTGCCTGAGAACATGGCGCTAACCTGAGGCACAACGGCGATGTGCTTGCGATAGCTTGTCAAATCGATTCTTGACAAATCCTTGCCGTCAATGGTTACCTGACCCTTAGTGGGCATGTAAAAGCCGGTCGCAAGGTTCAAAATGGTCGATTTGCCTGCACCCGACTCACCGACTATAGCGACTGTCTCGCCTGCCTTAACATGCAAATTAAGGCCCTTAAGCACGGGGTGCTCATGCTCATAACCAAAGTGAACATCCTTAAAGGCAAAATCACCCTTTAGAGAATTGATTTTTTGCTTGCCACGGTTATCCTCAACCTCGTGAGCGCCAAGTATCTCACCAACCGAGTTAATCGATTCGCCACCCTTTGCAATGGCAGGGATGAGGTTAATGATGGTGCCGATGTAACCAACCAGCGAGCCGAAATAGCTCTGATAAAGGGTAACATCACCGGGGGTTAAAATACCGTTGAGCGCCAAAATGACCGAATAAACGAGGCATAACAAACGGAAGGTGTTCATAATAACCCAGCCCGTCGAGCCAAATAGCCCTGAAATTCTGTCGAGTCTGAAGCCTTTTGCAGCTAGACGGCTGACCTGATCGGTCATGCGATTGCTTTCTTCATCACCAAGACCGTGCGCACGGGTAACGGGTATCATCTCAACCATGTCGGACACACGGGAGGAGGTGAGTTCCATCTCGATACGAAAATCTCGGTTTTGCTTTTTAATTTTATCTCTAAAGAACCTTGCCATGAGGGTAGAGGCAGGGCCACAAATAATAAAGAATATCAACACATACCAGTCGCACTTGAAAAGCACAACGCCAATAATGGTCGCAAGGTTTATAACCACATCAAGACCCGTGTTCATAATCTGGGTCGAAAGCTCAAAGATAGACTCAACGTCACGAATAATCTTTGACTGAATTCGACCCGACTGCATTTCTTTGTTAAAGCCGATGGTCAGGTGCTGGAGCTTGCGCACTATTGCACCCCTGAGCCCTGCTTCAACAGCTCTTGTTGCGATACTGCGATACTTAACGTAAAGCACGTGAAACGGGATGTTAATTACAAGCAGTATCAACGTCAAAACCGAGTTAAATATGATAACCTCAGCAGCGTTATCGGGCTTAGTGGTGATAACGTCGATAATGTTTGCCGTTGCAATAGGCAAAAACAGCTGAGGGCTGACCTTGATAATAAAAAACAGAGCCGATGCCATCAGTTTTAGATAATAACGCTTATAAAGCCTCATAAGGGTTTTAAGAGGGTTACGGGTGTTGCGAACGTAGTATCGCTCTATAAAATCCTTTTCAAGCTGTTCAACGTCTTCTTCAGGTATCAACTCTTCGGCTGACGGGCCAAGACCGTCAACCATAATATCATGCTTTTCTGCTTTCTCAGTTTTTGATGTTGCCATCTTCATCACCTCGGCATAGAGCCAAAAAGTATTGTTTGCGTTAATGATACTATTAAAAAACAAAAAGTCAACCCTTTTAAATAACTTTATAAAATTGGTGTAATGTGGTCAAAAAGACCCTTTCAAACCCATTAAAAATAACCAACTTTGCCTTGATAAACGAGCACAGCCGTGATATCATATTGATGTTAATGCAAAAAGGGGTGAAATAAGTGAAGGAGCAATATCAAAGAACTAAAATGCTACTGGGCGATGAGACTATGGAGCGGCTGTTTAATTCCCGTGTTGCCGTGTTTGGAGTCGGTGGAGTTGGTGGCTTTGCTGTCGAAGCGCTTGCAAGAGCAGGAGTGGGCGAAATCCACCTTATCGATAACGATATCGTGTCAGAAACCAACCTAAATCGCCAGATTGTTGCTCTGCACAGCACCGTCGGTCGCTACAAGGTCGATGTTATGGCTGAGCGAATTCACGATATAGACCCCAATATTAAGGTCTTTACCTATAACGTCTTTTTTAATGACGAAACTCGCCCTCAGTTTGACTTTTCAAAATTTGATATGGTGGTCGATGCCATCGACTCGGTCAGCTCAAAGCTGCTGCTTATAGAGTGTGCGAGCGCAGAGTCGGGTGGTGTTATCAGCTCAATGGGCACGGGCAATAAATTAGACCCCACCCAATTTGAGGTGACCGATATTTATAAAACCTCGGTCTGCCCCCTCGCAAGGGTTATCAGAACTCAGCTTCGCAAACGGGGCATCAAAAAACTCAAGGTGCTTTATTCAAAAGAGGAGCCAATCTCAACAGGCAACCGAGTGCCGGGTAGCGTATCCTTTGTGCCATCGTCGGCAGGGCTTATAATAGCAGGCGAGGTCATTAAAACTTTAATTAGCCATTAAAAAGAGGTCAATATGAAAACTATAGTTATAATTATCACAAAGATTTTAGCCTTTATCGGTCGACTCATCGGCAAGGGCACAAGCCTGCCCGGCAAAATAGCGCTAAAGCTTTGCCCCGATATTTTATCAAGAATCACCTTGCCTGAGAGCGTTATAGCAGTCACAGGCTCAAACGGCAAAACCTCCACCGTCGAGATGATTGCCTATATATTAGACTCGGTCGGCAAAAAGGTGGTCTATAACAAAGAGGGTAGCAACCAAATCGAGGGTGTCGCAACCCTGCTCCTTTCCAACAGCACCTTATCGGGTAAGGTCAAGGGTGATGCCGTCGTTTTAGAGAGCGATGAGCGCTACGCCCGTCACACCTTTAAATATATTAAGCCAACCTGCTTTGCAGTCACTAACCTTTATCGCGACCAGCTAACTCGCAACGCTCACCCCTATCGCATACGAGACATATTGCAGGATGCTGTCGATTTAGTGCCCGATGCCACACTGCTGCTTAACGGCGATGACCCCATCGTGCGTGGCTTTGGCGCAGGCCGTGATAAAGTTATATATTTCGGCATGGATAAAAATGCATATTCTACCGAAAAAACCGACGGAATTTATAACGATTGCGCTTTCTGCCCCATCTGTAAGCAGGAGTTAAAATACAGCTTCTTCCACTATGCCCATCTTGGTGACTATAATTGCCCCCATTGTGGCTATAGCCGACCCGAAGCAAAATATGTAGTCGACAGCGTTGACCTTAAAAACTCGACCATCACCGTCAACGGCAATAGCGTTAGCCTTGCCTTTTCAAGTCGCTATAATGTTTATAATCTTTGCGTCGCCTTTTCTGCCACTTCCATCGCAGGGGTAGACGGCAAAGCCATTGCAGAGAGCATGAGCGAGTTTGTAATGAAAAACGGTCGAGTAGTAACCTTCACAGCAGGTAGCAGAGAGGGTCTGCTCATCACCTCAAAGCATGAAAACTCAACCTCATATAACCAAAGCCTTGAATATGTTTGCGCAAGAGAAACCGATTCAGAGGTTTATATCATAGTCGATGCCATCAGTCGAAAATACTACACAGCCGAAACAAGCTGGCTGTGGGATGTTGCCTTTGAAAAGCTTGCTCATTCCAATGTTAAGCGAGTTAACCTATGTGGTAACTACGCAAGCGACCTAGCAGTGCGCTTTAGCGTTATCCATATGGGCGATAAAGAGGTGTGCATCCAACCTGACCTCGACCAAATGGCGCTCCAAATGAAAGAGGATAGCGCTTTAGAGTTATATGTTATAACCTGTTTCTCAGATAAAGATAAGCTTTACAGCCGTGTGGATGTAAAGACTCCCGTTGCAAAGTGAGGTAAAATAATGCAAATTAAAATACTACATTTGTTTGCCGACCTCATGAGTCTATACGGAGAATACGGCAACCTGAGCATTCTAAATAAAAGGCTGACCGATAACGGTCACACCGTCACCATCGATCGTCTAAACTATCTGCCCGACGATTTAGAGGGATATAACCTTGTCTATGTCGGCTCAGGCACCGAAGAGGATATAATCGAAGCTCTAAAAAGGCTTAATGGTGCAACCGAAAGGGTCATTAAATCTATTGAGAAAACGCAGTGGCTTGTAACCGGCACAGCTATGTCGATTTTAGGCCAAGAGGTTACCTATAGAGATGAGCAATATAAGGGTCTGGGCATAGTCGATTTTATCACCGAAATGGATTATAATCGTCGCTATCAAACCGATGCAATGACCATCGACGATAATCTGTTCTGTGCGCCCGTAATAGGCTACATCAACACATCATCGACCTATATCGGCATTAAAGAAAATGCCTTCACCCTCGTCTTAGGCACAGCTATGGGCAACGATAAGCAGTCGGCTTCAGACGGTATTGTTGACGGCAACCTATTTGCAACTCAGCTTATAGGGCCACTGCTTGTTAAAAATCCTCATGTGCTCGAATGGTTTTATAATCGTCTTACGGGCGAAAGCCTCAAAATTGACGAGAGCGACCACCAAACTTTGGCATATAACAGTGCGCTCTCTCAGCTTAAAAATCGCATATAAAATTAACCCCCATCACTAGATGGGGGTTAATTTTTATCTACCTATTGAGTAATATTCAATTTTTGCATCCTTCATGTCGTCAACATCATAAATGTTTCTGCCGTCATAAACAAGGGGAGTGCGCATGAGCTTTGCATACATATCGGGTGCAAGCTCTTTAATTTCACCCCACTCGGTGAATATAAAGCAAACGTTGGCATCCTTAAGAGCCTCTTTGGGGTCAGAAACATAGGTGATGTTACCCTTTCCGTGCTTGCCCTCAGCGAAAAGCTTTTTAAAGTTTTCTTGGCCAACGGGGTCATATGCAAAAATGTTACCGCCGGCCTCAAGCAGAAGGGGGATGTTATCAAGGGAGGGAGCCTCACGCAAATCGTCTGTGCCCGGCTTAAAGGTCAGACCGAGCACTGCAATCTTGAGGTTTTGGAAGGTGATGAGTCGTTCGCAAGCCTTTTTATAAAGGCGAGTCTTTTGCTCGGTGTTAACCTCAACTGCAGCCTCAACGGTGCGCAAACGGTAGCCGTGCTGCTGAGCGAGAAACTTTAGCGCCTTAGTATCTTTAGGGAAACAGCTGCCACCGTAGCCAATACCTGCCCCGAGAAACTTTGAACCGATACGAGTGTCATAGCTCATGCCCTTTGCCACATCCTCAATGTCGGCGCCGACCAATTCGCAGAGGTTAGCAATATCATTCATATATGATAATTTAAGAGCCAAAAAGTCGTTGGATGCATATTTAATCATCTCTGCAGAGCGACGGCTGACCGAAACGATGGGCAAATCGAAGGGCTGATAAATCTCTCGTAGCATAGCCTCAGCCTTTTCACTCTCGGTGCCGATAATGATTCTGGCAGCGCAAAGAGTATCGTGAACGGCTGTACCCTGTGCAAGAAACTCGGGGTTTGATGCAACCTCAATCTTAACGTCACGCACCAGAAAGTCTTTAATGAACTGCTCAACCTTATCGTTTGTGCCAACGGGAACAGTCGACTTAACAACAACAAGGCAATCATGCTCAACCGACTCGGCAATCTGACGAGCAACGGTAGCGATATATGAAAGGTTAGCGCTACCATCAGGCTGTTCGGGGGTGCCAACACCAATGAATATAGCGTCGGCATCACGATAAGCAGAGGCGTAGTCGGTGGTGTATTCAAGTCGACCTTCTGCATAATTTTTTTGCATCAACCTTTCAAGGTCGTTCTCATAAATGGGCGAAATGCCGCTTTTCATAAGCTCAACCTTGGCGCTATCAACGTCAACGCAGGTTACAAAATGACCTTTTTCTGCAAAGCACACGCCTGCGACCAGACCAACGTATCCTGTTCCTGCAACAGCGATTTTCATTAAATTAGTCCTCCTCGGTTTTGTAATAGCTTTTATACCACTCGGCGAAATTATTCAGGCCGGTCTCAATGGAGGTGGAGGGCTTGAAATCAAAATCGTTCATCAGCTCGGTAACGTCAGCATAGGTTTGATAAACGTCACCTGGTTGCATGGGTAAAAATTGCTTCTCGGCAGTTTTGCCCAAAGCCTTTTCGAGGGTCTCGATAAAGACCATCAGCTTTTCAGGGCTGTTGTTGCCAATATTATAAACCTTATGCTGAGCACCGTTATTTTCCTTAGGGGGGTTACACAGCATGTTTTCGATGCCTTTAACGATATCGTCAACATAGGTAAAATCACGATACATATCACCGTTGTTAAAGATGGTGATGGGCTGACCTGCATAAATCTTTTTGGTGAAGCCGAAATATGCCATGTCGGGTCGACCGTAAGGGCCATAAACGGTGAAGAAGCGTAGACCCGTTGCAGGTATATTATAAAGATGGCTGTAGGTGTATGCCATAAGCTCGTTAGACTTTTTAGTTGCAGCGTAAAGGCTTATGGGCGAGTCAACGTTATCATCGGTCGAGAAGGGGGTCTTCTGCTGATTGCCATAAACCGATGAGCTTGAAGCATAAAGCAGATGGTCAACAGGATAATTGCGGCATGCCTCAAGAATGTTGAAAAAGCCGATAATGTTAGAATCAATATAAGCTCTGGGGTTTTCTATCGAATAGCGCACACCTGCTTGAGCTGCAAGGTTAACGACAATATCGAAATTATTTTCGGCAAAAAGACGGTTGACTGCTTCGCTGTCGGCAAGGTCACCCTTAACAAAGGTGAATTTAGGGTATTTTTTAAGAATATCCAAGCGAGCATACTTGAGGGTAACGTCATAGTAGTTGTTTATGTTATCAAAGCCGACTACGGTTGCGCCAAGCTCAAGCAATCTTTTAGAAAGGTGAAAGCCAATGAAACCGGCGCCACCGGTTACAAGCACCTTTTTTGATGGGTCAAAGGGTCTGAATTTTGCCATGTTAATCCCTCCGTAGGATTTTTGCACTGCCTGATAGCTCTTAAGATTGCCTATATCGTAGCGAGCGCCCGGCATTTCCATTGCGTTAACAGAGGTGTTAGCGCACATCCATGCAGCAAGAGCACCGGGGGCATCGGTGCCGCAGCCATCTTTAACGGCAGTTTCAAGCAGAGCAATATCCTCTGCCTTATAGAAATAGAAGGGAGGCACGCACCAGTTAGATTTGGGTGTCTGGGGCTTTTCCTCCATCGATATAATGCGGTCACCGTCGAGCGAGAGCACACCGCATTTTTTGAGGCGCTCTTCATCCTTTTCAAAATAGCGCATAAGGCAAGAGGTGTTTTTATCCTTTGCATAAGCGATAAACTTTGAAAGTGAAAAGTCGAGCAGGTTATCGCCTGCAATAATGAGCATATCGCCCGAAAGGTTTAGCTTTTTGATGGCAAAATCAATATCCATTACAGCGCCCAGTCGAGTCTGCTCGGTTGAGGTGCCGTCATCAACAACCTCGATATTATAAGGCTTTTTAGCTGCCCAATCCTCAAAAAGCTGAGCGAATTTGTGGTTGCTTATTACAACAAAGCGATCAATTTCGCCCGTGTTGTTAATATCATCAAGTAGCCAATCGAGTATGGTTTTGTTGCCAACCTCAAGCAATGGCTTAGGAAAGTTTTCGGTTAGAGGATAAAGCCTTGTTGCGTATCCTGCTGCAAGCACCAAACAAATCAACGCGGTATCTCCTTTCAGGTCATAACGCCATCGGCGCTATTGCAAAAATGGGTAGAGAATTTGCCTCTAAGCTCAGGGAAGGCTGCAAGATACTCTTTTTCAACCTTTTGAGCAATCGACTCTTCAAAAGCAGGGTCAATAAGAGCCATGCAGCAGCCCTTAAAGCCTGCGCCACTGAATCGACCACCGTATATACCATCGGTGCGGCACATGATTTCGTAAAGAGCTTTGAGCTCGGGTGAGCCTGTCTCGTAGTTATAAATGGAGCTGTTTCCGCTTTCAAACACCAGCTTGCCAAACAGTTCTATATCGCCCTTTCGCCAAGCCTCGGCTCCACGCTCAACACGTTCAAATTCGGTATAAAAGTGCTCAGCCCTTTTGCGCCAATTATCAGGCAATCGGTCTTTATATTGGTCATAAACCTCTTTAGGCACGTAGCGCAGTCTTGTATCGTTAAAGCTGCCGTAATCCATGCCGGCATAGGCCATAAGAGCGTATGCAGCCGATTTGATTTCGTCAACCCTTGTGTTGAAGGCGCTGGAAGCAAGACTACGCTCAATACCGCTAAAGAATATAGCCACCTTAAAATCCCTCATTTGTGGGTTTCGTGCAATCAGCTCATAGGAGCTGTTTGAGGTGTCAAGATATAAAAGCATATCCTTTTTGCACAGCACCTCGCAGGATTGGTCGAGGGTGCCGACGTTAACGCCAACATAGTTGACCTCGCTCCAAAGAGCAGTTTTAATCATCTCTTCTGGTGACAAAACAAGGCCGTTAACCTCGCATAATGCCGACAGATAAGAGAGAATTACTGCCGCTGAGGATGAAAGACCTCCAACAGGCAGGGTGCCCTCTATAACGCCACGCAATCCACGATAAATGGGTCTGATTTTTGAAAGGGCAATGGTAACGCCTCTCAAATAATCTGCCCAGTCGCACACCTTGTTTTCGGGAACGTTTTTAACGTTAAAATGAACGTTGCCTACAAAGTTGAGGCTGACAAGCTGAACGTTGCCATCCTCAGTGGGGGTGTAAATGACTGTTATACCCTTATCAATGGCAATTCCGGTAACCTTGCCATGCTGATGGTCGCTGTGAGCACCTAACGGGCAAATACGATAGGGGCAAAATGAGGTTTTCGGAACGTGAGTATCTTTAAATATTTTTGCGTAGCTTTCTCTCAAATCCATAGTGTTTCACATCGTTTCATTATCGTTTTGTGATTTTCAATAACAAGTTAAGAAAATTAAAACCTAAAATCCTATATAACCTTCTGAATTTAGACGGAATGTGTTTACTATCGAGCAAAAATGAGAGTTTTTTAGCCTCTTTGCAAACAATAGCCCTATCCTTGTTGCTTAAAAACCTAAGCTTTCTGAAATAGTTATAATAAAGCATTTCGATTTGGCGTCTCATTGCGTTGCCAAATTCTTCTGAGCAATTGCTTTTATCGTCTATAAATTCGAGCCATCTGGTCATTATATCATAGATATCCAGATATCTTTTTGCGTTTGCAGTGGTCATTATCGAGCCGGGTCGGTTAACTCTATAAAGGGTGTTAACTCGGTTGTTAACGGCAATAGCTCTCGCTTTGCGATAGATGTGTGGCATCAAATCAAGGTCTTCGCTTAAAAGACGGGAGCGAAACCACAAATCGTTATCAAGCATCAAGCTGCGTCTAAAAAGGGGTCTCCACGCCGACCAAAGGGATCGGTCGACCTTGTCCATCAAGCTTGCAAAGGCAGCTTCACCGTCGAGTCCTGCAACATACTCATCTTTAAGCTCAATTTTTTCGGGCTTGATAGCACCATCCTCAGTGTAGTAGTTGGCGCACTTTGCAATAACGGCGTCAACCTCACCTTGAATTTTCTCAGCAGAGGATGAAATGGCGCCCTCTGTGAAGCAATCGTCACCGTCAAGATAATAAACGAATTCGCCCGTAGCAGCTTTTGTGCCAAAATTGCGAGCACCCGACAGGCCGCTGTTTTCAATGTGAAAAACCTTAATGCGAGGGTCACTTAAAGCATAGCGGTCGCATATTTGACTGCTTGAATCGGTTGAGCCGTCATCGACCAAAATAATTTCTAGCTCTTTATAATCCTGGCGCAAAACGCTCTCAATACATTCTTCAATATATTGCTCTATGTTATAAACAGGTATGATTACACTAATTAGCATACTTTCCTCCCATTAGCATAGTAGCAATAGCGAGAACCAAAGCACGGCACCATTGCCGTCAAACATACTGAGCGATAGCGACCAATACAGCATGCATAGCTTGCATAGCATCCAGGTGCAGTTAGAGTTTTTGACTGTGAATTTGAAGCATTTTACAAAAGAAACTGCCATCATAATGAATATCACAAGTGAGCCTAAAAATCCAAATCTGAGCAGATTATCGGCAAACGAATTGTGCGATACCAGTATGCCGAGGGGGTCAACGTGGTTGCCGCCAAAGAGCTGTCGTATCGGTGATTGCTCAAGGAAAAATGCGATGTTTTGACCTGCAACAAAGGTACGACCTGAGGTTGCGTTTTCAAAGTCACCTGTAGCAAAGCTTGTGAATTTCTCATAGAGCTTATCCTGATAATATTCGATGTAGCTCGTTAAGGTGCGACCCGTGTCTTCATTTTGAATGGTGCTAAACATCGGGAAGATGTATATGATAAGCAACGCGCAAATTATAAGCAAAACAACGAATCTGATGTTGCGACTATCCTTTTTAGAAAAGGCTATATAAGCGAGCACAACAAGTGCAACACCCAAAAAGCCCGAAATAGAAACGGTGGTTGAAAGCGATAATGCCAGAGAAGCTAAGCAGGCAATCTTTATCCATGAGTTAAGATGGGCAGTGCTGAGGATTATAGCAACAGCAAGGGTGATGTGCATAGCAGCTATGTTGGGGTCGTTACTGCCAACACCAATCATACCCATTCGGTCAGCGTTGGCATATTTAGTGGCTGAACCCGAAATAAAGCTCACAAGACCGTTGGTGGTAACGGTTATAGCGTAGGCGAGAAAAACATTTCGCATAAACTCGTTGTTTTTGCGAATTTCACACATGATATGAACGGCCCAAATAAAGAATATGGCCATATAAGCGAGCTTGGTTGTGCCAACTCTTTCGCCCAAAAAAATGTAAAGGTGCAGGCAGTTAAACATGGCCACAAAAAGCCAAAAAATATCTTTAAGGGTAACGCTGGTTGCAAATTTAATAACAAACAGCCTCAAAACGAATAATGCCCCGAGCAAGAAAAAGAAAGAAACTCGACCCATAAAGGCAGTGCCTATAGCGTGGGGTGAAACCATTATTACAGCAAACGGGATATAGTAGTAATCGGTAAAGGTAATGGCAACCATAGCCACAGCCAGCACTGGTCCTATAAGATGCTCAAGCCCACGGTTTGTATAAAGCATAACCGCATAAAGGACGTAAATTAGCACCATCGAAACGGTCGCAACAACGTTATTTATCTGTTTTTTTGCCACATCGAGCTTTTCATCTGTTGCCGTTAATTGACGTGCAATGGTCACCACAGCACCTCCTTATGATGATAAATTAATCTATAAGCTCCTCAATCTGCTTTATTATAGCAAGATTGTCATATTTAAAATTTTCAACATTGGCCTTTAATTTGTTTAAAAGCTCAGGGTTAGAGAGAATTCTCTTTACCCCCTGATAAACACCCTCACTATTGTTGTCACACAAAATGCCGTTTTGACCATCGAGCACCGATTCGGCAGCTGATGGGAATGAGGCTGACACAACAGGTGTAGAGAGTATTAACGATTCTGTAGCCACCATCGGGTGCGCTTCAAAGACCGAGGTCAAAATCATAGCGTCGGCAGCAGCCATGTAGGGGTAGGGGTTGCTCTTTCGACCGGTCAAAATAACCGAGTCACCAACGTTTTTTTCTATAATTTCGGCGTTAATCTCGTCAAACAATTCACCGTCACCAATAATGTACCATAAAAAGCGATAGCCTTCGTTTTTGAGTCTATAGGCAGCTCTTATGGCACGGTGAAAGCTTTTTTGCTCACAAAAGCGACCGATAGAAACCAGCATAGGCATGCTTTTATCCTTTTCGACGGTGTATTCGCCTGATTTTTTAATAATATCGTCGCAGTCAAAGGTGTTATAAATGCAGAGCATTTTGCTGTGCTCAATGTGAGTCTTTTGCTTAAACTCATTCATGCAAGCGTTAGAAACAAAAACGACCTTGTCAAATTTATTTGAAACCTCAGAGAGGGCCTTTTCACCTCTGCCTTTAATGGCGCGCGAGTAATCGGTGTGAACCCAAGCGATTTTTTTTGGAGCTGAAATATACTGCGCAAACTCGGTCGCATCCTTTTCTTGAAAGGCGATAACGCAATCATATTTATCGCTGTATTGCTTTGCGGCCGATTGATAGCAAAGCTCATAACGGGTGCGCTTTAACATTTTTGCGCGAAGGTTTAAAGAAATTCGCCTAATAAGGCTTAGAAGGTCAAAGGCTTTAATAAGCTCAGAGCCCATTCCACGCCCTGCTTTTATGGTCTTGTTTTGAGGCAACAGGTTGCATATCTGCTCAAACTCTGCCACAAGAGGACCACGACGGAATAACAGCAAAACGTCTATATCATAGCGCTGCCTATCCATGTTGGTTATTAAATTGACAAGGGATGTTCTGGTTCCGCCAATATCACCTGAAGGCAGAATGAACAGCAGACGCTTGCAATTATTTTTCATTAAAAACCTCGTTGATTTCAATCAGATACTTTTCGACCACGATGTTACGGTCAAACTCTTTTTCGACCTTAGCTCTGCCTGCAAGACCCATGTTTTTGCGAGTCTCACGGTCGAGAGATAAAAATGCATTAAGTCGTTCAATAAGATGGGCAGTATCCTTCTGCCTTACAATAAAGCCGTTAACACCCTCGTCGATAATCTCACGGCAACCGCTACGGTCGGTGGTGATTATGGGGCGAGCAACAGCGGCGCTCTCAAGCAAAACGTTAGACATACCCTCGGGGTAATAGGTGGGGTGAACGGTGCAGCAGCACTGCTTTATAAAATCTTTAACGTTGTGGCTGTGACCGTGATAAATGATAGCACCGTCATCCTGAGCCTTAGCGAGGTAGCTGTTATAATTAGCGTCATCGCAGCTACCGATTACGTGAAATATAGCATCGGGGTGGCTTTTGCGAACCTCTCTAGCTGCTTCAACGTATTGTTCAACACCCTTTTGCTTTAAAATTCTGCTGATAAAGCAAAACTGCTTGTCCTCAGGGTATTCGACAGGCAAAAACTTAGAAACGTTAACGCCTGAGCCGGGCAAAAGCACGCTCTTTTTATAGCGAATTTTGTGGTTATCAAAGAACTGTTTGTTCTCTTCATTTTGAAAAAACACGCAGTCTGCATGCTTAATCGACATGCGATAGAGGGTAACGGTCAGCTTCTGCATCAGACCGGGATACTCAACGGCAGTGCCAAGACCTGTGATGTTGACCAAAAAGGGTATTTTAAGTTTGTGACAAACAAGACCGGAATAAACATTGGGCTTAATGTTAAAGGTCAGAGCAATATCAGGCTTTAAAGCTTTAAGCGTTTTTTTATAAAAACTTAAAAGGCTCAAATCTTTAAGAGGATTTTTGCCATGTCTGCCGACTGAGCAATTAATCAGCTCAATGCCCAGGCCCTCAAGCTCTTCGGCGTGGGTGGCTCTCTCGCAAACAGCCACCACTCTGTGGCCCTGCTCAAGCAATGCTAAAATGGTTTCAAGTCTTAGATTATAAACGTAGGTTGTATCGTTAGCAATTAAAGCAATAGTCATTTATTTCGCTCCATCATGACTAAAGACGACCGCTACAGTGCCAAAAATGAGCTTCAAATCGAGCCAAAGTGAGCGGGTCTTTATGTATTCAATATCATATGCAATTTTTTCTTCGGGTTTAAGGTCGTAGCCACCGTTTATCTGAGCAAGCCCTGTCAAACCCGGCACAACCTTGAGCCTTTGGTCAAATCCGTCAATATACTTAGAAAACTTTTCATAAAAAACGGGTCGCTCAGGTCTTGGGCCAACTATACTCATATCGCCCCTGATTATGTTAAAGAGCTGTGGTAGCTCGTCCAATCGGGTCATACGCATTATGCGACCGAATTTGGTCACTCTGGGGTCATTATCAACTGCCCACTGAGCACCGGCAGCCTCGGCATCGGTGCGCATAGAGCGAAACTTGTAAAGGGTGAACACCTTGCCGTTAAGTCCGGTTCGCTCCTGTTTGTATAGGGCAGGGCCGGGTGAGGTCAAGCGCACTATAATAGCAACTATAAGCATAGGCAGTGCCAGCACGATTATAGCCATCAGCGACAGTACAAAGTCAAAAAACCTTTTAAAGAATCTATATGCTCGTTTGGGCGCAATCTCATCTAAGCTTACAACCGTGTATTTAAAACTTCCGTCTTCTAATATGGAAGAGATAACATTATCTGCAATAGCCATTTAATTTCCTCCTTGAAATTTCAACGAAAAAAGCGAAATAATCGCAAAAAAACTAACCCGCTGAAGACGAAATAAAAAATCGAATCTAGTGAGTGGCAAAAGTGCATAACACATGCGAATATTATAACATTGTAGCGATTTAAAATCAACCTTTAATTGCAATCATAAGGTTGATTATACATGTAAATTATAAAGATAATTGTTTTTTATAAGGCAATTAAAATCATAATCCCTTATATTTACGCCTTGTAGCCAAGCCACCACGAATGTGGCGCTGTGCTTTGTTGATTTCGAGCACCTTTTTAACCTCAATATATAGCTGAGGCTCGACCTTTTTCAGGCGCTCAGCCACATCCTTATGAACGGTAGATTTTGATATATTAAACTGCTTTGCTGTAGCACGAACGGTCGATTTGGTTTCTAATATATATTCGCCAAGCTCAATAGCTCTTTGCTCAACGGCACCCCTCATTGCCTCAACTCCAACCTAGTGTTGGTACAATATATGAAAATTTATGCATGAATATGAAAATAAACGCAGTCGAATTTTAGCTAAAAGGAGTATCATTTTTGACCTGAATATGCTACAATGGTTGATATAAACCAATAGTCGGAGGTGAGCTTAGTGCTCAAATATGAAAGCCTGTCTCAGCAGTTAGCTGAGAGAATAAAATCAGATAGATTAGCAGGCTCATCCCCCAATATGAGCTTTGATGACGGGGGTGCAATCCGTCGCAGAGCCGACCACGATATGCCCGACGTGATACGCTCCCCGTTTATTAGGGATATAGACAAGATAATGCATTGTCCCTTTTATAATCGTTATGCCGATAAAACTCAGGTCTTTTCCTTTTATAAAAATGACGATATAACTCGCAGAGGTCTTCACGTTCAGCTTGTATCCCGTATCGCGAGAACTATTGGCAAAGCACTAGGCTTAAATCTTGAATTGATTGAGGCTATATCCCTCGGTCACGATATAGGCCACACCCCCTTCGGTCACGCAGGTGAGGAGTTTTTAGACGAGCTCTATTTTGCTGAAACTGGTCGGCATTTCAGCCACAACATCCATTCTGTGCGAGTGCTTGATAAAATCTTTCCCTACAATATCAGCCTGCAAACCTTAAACGGCATTGCCTCTCACGATGGCGAGATGGAGCTGGCTGAGTATCGTCCCAGGCCCATAAACAGCTTTGAGCAGTTTGATATCCAGATAGAAGCCTGCTATATCGATAAGCGCAATGTTAAACGGCTTACACCGGCCACGCTCGAGGGCTGTGTTATGCGAATATCTGATATCATCGCCTATATCGGCAAGGATAGGCAGGATGCCGAGCGGGCGCATATTATCTCAAACAGCGATTTTGACGGTGGTGCAATCGGCACCTATAATGCCGAAATGATAAATAATCTTATCGTCAATATCATTGAGCATAGCTACGGCAAACCTTATATTAAGCTTGATGACGAGCATTTTGCAGCGCTCAAAAAGGCAAAAGCCGATAATTATGCTCTTATATATAATAACAATCGGGTTGAAGGTGATATTAACTCTTTAGTCAAACCTATGATGGGCGAAATGTATCATAAGCTTTTAGATGCGTTAAAAAAGGGTGATTTGAGCTCACCCATATTCACCCACCATATTGATTTTGTCAAGCGAGTCTATTATAAGCACGATACCCCCTATGAGCAGACGGAGCCCAATCAAATAGTGGTCGACTATATTGCCAGCATGACCGACGATTA
>JAZRMJ010000020.1:0-4329 GCA_045647445.1 Acutalibacteraceae bacterium
GCTTCATATATTACAGCTTCGGAGCCGAGCTTATATTGCGCTCCGATTCCTGCAATTCCTCCACCTAAAACAACGTGCTTGTTTTTCATTAAATTCCCTCAATTAAAAATTCTCGTAATTATCAATAAATTGTTTAAATGATTGAAGATTCTTATCTTTATCGGAAAGAATAATTTCAGTGTCCAGCTGATCAAGCGGCCAATCGATGCCCATATCGGGGTCATCCCACTTTATGCCGTCATCATATTCGCCATAAAACTTTTCGGCGCATTTATAGGATACAATCGAGTCTTCGAGCACAAGATATCCATGACCAAAGCCTTCAGGTATTAACAGTTCCTTATGATTATCGCCTGTAAGATAGAAACCTTGCCACTGCATAAAGGTTTCGCTATCCTTGCGAAGATCTATAATTACATCAAACACCTTACCGCTCACACAGCGCACAAGCTTTGCCTGTTGCTTAACACGCTGAAAATGCATAGCACGAACAACGCCTTTATGAGAAACTGTGTAAAAGACCTCTTTGAGCTGATGATCGATTAAATTCGCCTCAAAAACCTCTTGAGAATAATCTTTAATAAAAGCTCCCCTTTCGTCAGTTGCAACAAACGGATCGATAAGATATGCTCCCTTTAAAGTTAAAGGTTCAAAATTAAATTTTTGTATCATTTTTCTACCTCTTTAAGCCATTTGACTGTTAATTTGATACCATCTTTAAAGTCAACAGTAGGCTGATAACCCGTATCATTAACAAGCTTTGAGCAATCAAAAGCCTGTGCATCAAGTGGTATCCCATTAAAAGGTATTTCGCCCAAATGCAGTTCTATTTGAGGGTCAATTGCGTTGCGAATATCAGCTATAAACTCTTTAAGCTTGCGCTGTTTGGTGCTGCCAAGATAATAAGCATTATTATTTTTGCCCTTAGATGCAGCAGCAATTATAGCACGAACGGTATCTGTTATATAAACAAAATCATAGGTCTGCTCACCTGCTGTGAAAGCGGCTCGTTTGCCCGAAAGCATAACTCTGCAAGCAAAGTTAACAAAGTTTCCGGTTCGATTGCCTACTCCGTAGGTATTAGAAAGATAACACCAAACATGTTCAACACCAAGTCGGTTACATTCAGACTTGGTCATAAAATGAGCACCAATCTTGGCTACACCATAGTTACTAACAGCATTAGGAGTTGCACCATCGGTCGGATGATAATTAAGCACATCCTTTTCAGCTAAGGTACCTGCTCCTACAAAACGTTTTATACCCATCTTTGAAATTGAATTTACAACGTCTAAAGAATATTTAACGTTTTGAAGCTGAAGGTCGTAATCTGCTCTAGCATCACCGGTCGACCCTGCCCAAGCTAAATGAATGCAGGTATCAATATCTCGGTCGGTAACAATTGAATCGAGAGCAGAAACATTGCACAGTTCACAATAAACAATTTTTACGTTTGACAATGATTCGATTTCGGATACATTTTCATTACTGTCTTTAACAACAGCTATAACCGAGTCACCCGATTTAGATAATTCCTTTAGCAAAGCAGTTCCGACAAATCCATTTGCTCCGGTAACTAAATATTTCATGAATTTAAAAACTCCTTTATCTGACGGCTCATACATTCGTTTACGTTTTCGCCTGACAACCAAACCTTTGTAAATTCAACCGTCTTTTGCACAGCAGTATCAATATTCCAAACAGGATTCCAGCCAAATTTGCTTTTGAGCAAAGAGCAATCAAGCTTCAAGAACTGTGCTTCATGGGGGCCACCATCATATTTATTAATCCATTTAAGGCCATCGCCCCAATGCTTAACAAACAAATCAACAATTCCACCTGTTGTGTAGCAGTCACGCTCATCAGGGCCTACGTTATAATAACCCGAAAAGCTATTATCTTCATATTGACATTTAGCAATCATCAGATATGCATAAAGAGGCTCAAGAACATGCTGATAAGGACGAATTGAATGAGGGTTTCTAACAACAATATCCTCTTTTGCAATGGCAGAGCGAACACAATCGGGGATGATTCTGTCGTTAGCAAAGTCTCCACCACCGATAACATTACCGGCTCTGGCAGTAGAAACAGCAACATTGCTGTTATCAAAAAACGAACGCTTATAGCTATGAGTCACAAGCTCAGAACAAGATTTGCTGTTTGAATATGGGTCATAACCATCAAGAGGTTCATTTTCGCGATAACCCCAGCACCATTCTTTATTCTCATAAACCTTATCGGTTGTAACGTTTAAGAATGATTTAACAAAATCGGTGCGTCTAACACACTCAAGAATGTTAACGGTGCCCATCACGTTGGTTTCATAGGTATAAGCCGGATCTTTATAGCTATCTCGCACAATAGGCTGAGCAGCTAAATGCAAAACAATTTCAGGCTCAGCTTGGACAAAAGCCTTATAAAGAGAATCGAAATCTCTAATATCACCAATAACCGAGTTGATTTCATCGCCCAAATTAGCGATACCAAAAAGATTTGGCTCAGTTGGAGCTTCAAGCGAGTATCCGGTTACAATTGCACCGGCATCAGCAAGCATCTTGCACAACCAAGAGCCTTTAAAGCCGGTATGACCGGTAACAAAAACTTTTTTATCTTTATAAAAACTTAACAACTACATTCACCAAACCTTCCAAGGAGCTTTGCCACTATTCCACAAGGATTCAAGCTGTTGCTTATCTCTGAGAGTATCCATGCACTGCCAAAATCCGTTATGCTTATAAGCCTGTAGCTGACCCTCACGAGCCACTTTTTCGAGAGGTGCTCTCTCAAAAACAGTTGAATCATCATCAATATAATCGATAATTTTAGGCTCAAGCACCATAAATCCTGCATTTATCCAGTCACCATCAGACTTGGTTTTTTCTCTAAAATCAGTTATATTTCCGTTTTCATCAATATCGAGCACACCAAATCTGTTGTTAGGCTGATAAGCAGTCATGGTAGCAAGCTTGCCACTCTTTTTATGATGGTCAACTAACTGAGCGATATTTACGTCACTAACGCCGTCACCATATGTAAGCATAAAGGTTTCGTCACCTAAATAGTCACGAACTCGTTTGACTCTGCCACCTGTCATAGTGTTAAGACCGGTGTCAACCAATGTTACCTTCCAGGGTTCAGCTGCATTGGTATGAACAGTCATTTGACCGTTTTGAGAAAAATCAAAGGTTATATCGCTGGTGTGCATATAATAATCAGCAAAGAACTCCTTAATAACATGTTGTTTATATCCACAACAAATTACAAAATCATTAAATCCATAATGAGAATATTGCTTCATAATATGCCAAAGAATCGGCATATCCCCTATCTCAATCATGGGCTTCGGTTTAAGATGGCTCTCTTCAGAAATTCTGGTACCAAAACCACCGGCAAGTATAACTGTTTTCATTGTAACGCTCCTTTATATGTGCTTTGCAATAATTTTGATAGCCCAAACAGGCAAAAGTTTTAAAACCAAGTGTTTGAAATCGCGCTTTTTTTGTTTTTTGCTCTTAACAAGAGGTTGGCTAACATCCATCCTCCAATCGGAAAACTCATTTATTTTCAAAAAGACGTCCTTCATTGGATGGTCACTATTAGAATACCATGGTCTGATATACTGCAGTGCTCCTGCATAGTGAATGATTGCCGGAGAGGAAATAGCCTCATCAATTTCTTGCTTTGTGTGGCTGTGTGGATTGTTTTTAAAAGTAGCAACCGTTTTAGCAGAAAAATAGAGCATATAAGGTGCGATATTATATCTGACGGGCAAATATTTAATTTTATCTGCAAACTCGATATTATAGATTCTCTCACAAAGAATAGTAGCTTTGCAATTTGAATTTGCGACAATAAAATCAACCAATCTGTTTTGAACTTTATCTTTGCGCATCAAATCTAAATTAAACAAATTGAGCCCACCATTGAGATACATGGGGTATTCATCAGAATAAGGCTCACTGGCTTTATTGCAATTAATCGGATTGCCAACACCTGCAACATATTTATCAGAAATATCAGTTTCAAAAATTTCACTGATGTCATCACAAACGAACATATCTGACTCAAGGCAGAGAATCTTATCCACCTTATCAAATGCAGGGCATGATGAAAGAAACAGCTTGTAGCACAAATTTCGAGAACCACCCCAAGTAGGAAGGAAGTGCTCATAACGCTCAATAACACAATCTAATGAAACAAATATTAACTCTCGATTATATTTATCAGCCAATGATAGCAGTTTATCTTTAGCATCTTGAGATATATTCTCTTCTATAAGATAAACAGCAATTTCATCAACTTTAGAATTGTTTTCAAAAAGAGATA
>JAZRMJ010000021.1:0-1209 GCA_045647445.1 Acutalibacteraceae bacterium
GACCGCTTGGCCTCCGACTTCCGAGTATTGCTGTGTTCTTGAGCGATTTTGCTCTATCCTATGTCGAGCCTGACCTCTCATTCGGTCAAAATCGTTTAAACGGTTTGCCATTATCCTCGCCTCACAGTTTAAAAAGCCCGCTCTCACTGACGAGGGGCATAATTGCAGCAAATTTAAGCAGTTTGACTGCTTTGTCAACCCTCTCCTGCCTGCGCCTTGAAAGGTGTGGCTTCAGTGCTAACAAAAGGGCTGTGCGATCATCCCCATTTGAGCTGTTCATCGCACTCATCACCCTCATAATTCCACCCATTTGGTCGGATGAAATCGCACCAAGCATTTGTGACAGGTCAAAATCTGCTTCAGATGTTCGATTATCGACTGATGCCTCGTCCTTGCCCGACATCAAGCTATCTGCAATAGATTTTATGGTTTCCAAGCTGTCAGGGTCATTGAGTATTGATGTGATTTTTTGTGTAAGGTCATCCAATCAGTTGCCCTCCGATAATTTTTTGATAAGTTTTTGCACCTTATCTGATTGAAGGATACGGCGTGTCGCCTCTTCATCATTCAAGATTCTGCTTAATTTATCTGCGTCTTTGGGATTAAGCGCTGACAATAACCCCTCAGCCGAGCGACTGTTGACTGCGTTGCTCACAGTTTGGCGGTCAACTCCGAGTTTGTCAGACAATGCATTTATCATATTGTTCATATCGTTATTCATATAAATCCCTCTCTGCCAATTATTTTATTTAAGGAGTTTGTATGCGAATACTTGTTTTATCCGATTCACACCGTCGAACATCGGCATTATTTGATGCTGTTGAAGCCCACCCAGATATCAGGCATATAATCTTTCTCGGTGACGGTGAGAACGAGTTAGACGATGTTAAATGCGTTTACCGTGACCGAATATACTATTCAGTATGCGGTAACTGTGATTTTTCATCAACTGCCCCTACCTCGACAGTTATAAAGTTGGAAGGCAAGATTATATATGCCTGCCACGGGCATATTCACGGAGTAAAATATGGACTTGAGCGTGCAATATCAGCCGCAAAACAGGCAGGAGCCGATATTCTGCTGTTTGGTCATACACATATAGCTATGACAACCTATTCAGACGGATTATACATTATGAATCCCGGTTCAGTAGCACAACCCCGTGATGGTGGTAAACCGAGCTATGGTATAATCGATATTGTACCCAGC
>JAZRMJ010000022.1:0-2242 GCA_045647445.1 Acutalibacteraceae bacterium
TCCGTGGATGGAATAGGCAGTGCCCTCTGAGTCGGTAGTGGCAGTCAGCATATCGACTCGCGCGACGGCTGAGACAGAAGCTAACGCCTCGCCTCTGAAGCCGAGGGTGGCAATGGCAGTCAAGTCATCTTCGACACTGACCTTGCTGGTTGCATGACGCAAAAATGCAGTTGGCACTTCATCGTAAGGGATTCCACAGCCATCATCGGTAATGCGAATATAGGTCACCCCACCGTTTTTTATCTCGACCGTGATATGGGAGGAGCCTGCATCTATTGAGTTTTCGACAAGTTCTTTAATGACCGATGCAGGGCGCTCTACTACTTCACCTGCTGCAATAAGCTCAGCCACATGCTTATCAAGCACTTTGATGGGCATTTATGGTTCCTCCTTGAATAAAATTAAAGTGATTTTGCAAGTCTTGAAAGCTCATCGAGCTTGCTCATAGCTTGTATGGGTGTCATTGAATTAACATCGAGCATTTTGAGCTCGTCAAGAAGCTGCACGGTGGCAGTATCCTCAAAAGAGGGTACGTCATCGCTGACGGCTACTACCTTACGCTCAACAGGGTGGTCGCTCTCAAGCTCTTTAAGTATGCTTCTTGCTCGGCGCACAACCGTGTCGGGTATGCCTGCAAGCTTTGCTACTTCAACGCCGTAGCTACCATCGGCACAGCCACGGATAATTCGGCGCAGGAAGGTGATGTCATCACCCTTTTTGCGAACTGAGGTATTGTAGTTTCTGATGCCGTCAAACTGATTCTCAAGCTCGGTCAATTCATGATAATGGGTTGCAAAGAGGGCCTTTGCACCGAGCTTTGATTTGTTATTAACATATTCGAGCACAGCACGGGCGATTGCCATGCCGTCATAGGTTGAGGTGCCTCGTCCTATCTCGTCGAAAATTAAAAGGCTGTCTTGAGTTGCGTTGTTTAGTATGTAGGCTACCTCGCTCATTTCGACCATGAAGGTGGATTGACCTGCAGAAAGGTCATCAGACGCACCCACACGGGTGAAAATAGCATCGCAAATGCATATATCGGCCGATTGGGCAGGAACGAATGAGCCTGCCTGAGCGAGCAACACTATAAGCGCAACCTGTCGCATGTAGGTTGACTTACCTGCCATGTTGGGGCCTGTTATGATAGAGCATCTATCTTCACGCTTATCGAGGTAGGTATCGTTGGGCACAAAAGGGGTGATCAGCAAGCCCTCTACTACGGGGTGACGGCCACCCTTGATCTCAATTCTGCCGTCTAAATTAATGGTCGGACGGCTGTAGCCGAGCTTTGCGGCAGTTTCTGCAAAGGAGCAAAGCACGTCGAGTCTGCCAAGGGCAGCAGCAGTTGACTGAATGCGAGAAAGCCGGTCGGCAACGGCAGTGCGAACCTGATCATAAACCTCATATTCGAGCCTTGCAAGTCGCTCTGATGCGCCCAAAATTCGGCTCTCAAGCTGTTTTAGCTCTTCGGTTATATAGCGCTCACAGTTAGTGAGAGTCTGCTTGCGAATATAGTCCTCAGGCACCTGATCTTTAAAGGAATTAGTGATTTCGATGCAATAGCCGAAGACCTTATTGTATTTAATGCGAAGGGTTTTAATGCCTGTGCGCTCACGCTCTGCTGCTTCAACTCGCAGAATTATTCCCTTGCCGTCGGTCATATCGTGACGAAGCTCATCAATATCGGCATTAAAGCCCGGGCGAATGACGTTGCCATCCTTAAGCAGTGCAGGTGGCTCAGGGTCGATTGCATTGTCGATAAGGGCAAAAACATCTTGAAGCTCATCAATCTGCTTATAGGTTTCTTTGAGAATACCCGATGAGCAAAGGCTCATAAAGGTGCGTATCTCAGGCAGACGGCTGAGAGTATAAGCAAGGCTTCTCAGCTCTCTTGGTGATACGGTGCCATAAAGCACACGAGACATAAGCCTTTCAAGGTCGAAAACTCCACCGAGCGCTTCTCGCAATTCGCCACGAAGCTCGGTTGCGTTATAAAGCTCTGCTACACCGTTATGACGGTTGTTGATTGCAACGGGGTTTAAAAGGGGTTGCTCAATCCATTGGCGAATAAGTCGCTTGCCCATTGCCGTGCAGGTGCTATCGATGGTGCGCATGAGAGAGCCTCGACTGTCTCGATTGCGCATGGTTTCGCCTATTTCGAGGTTGCGACGGGTTGAAAGGTCTAGTCGCATAAACTGAGCGTCGGTGTAAACATCGACGTTATTTATGCAGTCAAGGCCTG
>JAZRMJ010000023.1:0-1261 GCA_045647445.1 Acutalibacteraceae bacterium
GCGGTGGTTGAGTACGCAATGATAGCTGAGGATTGTGTTATCGGCGAGGGTGCCCATATTGGCAGTCGCCCCGAGAATATGAACAATCTTTCAAATTGGGGTGTCGCCGTTGTAGGCAGCGGTGTCACCGTCGGTGAGGGCGCATCGGTGCTGCCCAAGAGTATGATATCAAGCGATGTTAAGGCAGGTGAGACGGTATGAAGCATAAAATAATGATGGGCATAATCTTTGGCAACACCAACGACGGCTTGCTCAAAGAATTGACTGAGCTGCGTGCCATCAGCTCACTGCCTTTTGGCGGCAGATATCGTCTTATCGACTTCACCTTGTCCAACCTCGTTGACGCTGATGTCGAGCGTGTAGCGGTGCTGACCAACAACAACTACAAATCGCTTATGGATCATCTCGGCAGTGGCAAGGCTTGGGATCTCGCCAGAAAGCATGGCGGTGTTTTCGTTATGCCTCCCTTCAACACAACCGGCACAGGCACCAACTCTGACAAAATCCACGCCATCCACGGCATAGTCGGCTTCTTGCACCACGCAAATGAGCAGTATGTTGCCCTGTGCGACGGTGATGTCATCAGCAATATCGATATGAAGGATATGCTTCGTCGCCACATCGAGACCGAAGCCGACATAACGGTCGCCTATTGCAACGGAGCCGCCCCCAAGGGTGAGGATGATGTGCTCAGCTTCACCGTCGACAGCGATGGCAGAGTGACCGATTCGGCAATCGCTCAGCGCTTTGCCGAGTGCGACTACAGCCTCGACATCACCATTATCAGCAAAGAGCTTCTCATAAAGCTGGTCGAGAATGCCGTTGCCCACAACCACAAAAGCCTCGAGCGAGATATACTGCTCAGCAGCTGTAAGGAGCTCAAGGTCTACGGCTATAAGGTTGAGGGCTACACCGCCGTTATTGACGGAATGCAAAACTACATCAAGGCCAGTATGGACCTGCTCGACAGGGATGTGCGCAAGTCGCTTTTTGTTGACAACCACCCCGTCTACACCAAAATTCGCAACGAGATGCCGGTCAAATACGGCCTCGAGTCAAAGGTGTCCAATTCGCTTATTGCCGACGGCTGCACCATCGAGGGCACAGTCGAAAACTCAATACTCTTTAGAGGAGTCAAGGTGGGCAAGGGCAGTATTGTTCGCAACTGCGTGTTAATGCAGTCAACCAATGTCGGTGACGGAGTCAGCCTTGAGCGTGTTTGCACCGACAAAAATGTCAAGATATGTGACCGCCGAACATT
>JAZRMJ010000024.1:0-3755 GCA_045647445.1 Acutalibacteraceae bacterium
AGGGTGTTTTAGCCGCTCTAAACAAACTAAAGGTTAACCTTTGTGACAGCAAAATAGAATGCAACGCCCCCGATTTCCAACTAAGCCTTATCCCCTGCCCTGACGGTTACGCTGCTGCTGTTTGCATAAAGAAAGCACCGAATTGAGATTAGTCTCAAATCGGTGCTTTTAGTTTTATAAAACGGTGTAGCCTTGGTCTGTGACTGCCTTTTTGAGAAGGGTTACATCGACATCGTTATTAAGGGTGACGATGGCAGTTCCATTCTCGTGGCTGACCTCGGCTGAGTCAACCTGAGGGAATTGCTCAAGGGTCTTTTTAACCCTTGCCTCGCAATGGGGGCACATCATACCCTCGATAATTAAGGTGATTTGCATTATAGGCTTCTCCTTTTTCACTTTAGGTTTTAGTTTTATAAGATTAAGCATTAGCGCATTGGTTACAACGCAAAAGCTTGACAGACTCATTGCAGCAGCGGCAAACATCGGTTCAAGCTCCCACCCTAAAAAGGGCACGAAAACTCCTGCTGCAAGGGGTATGCCTATAACATTATAGTTAAATGCCCAAAAAAGATTTTGTTTGATATTAATCAAGGTCGCTCTGCTTAGCTTAATGACAGAGGGTACGTCGCTCAGGGTGTTGCCCATTAGCACTACATCGGCAGCATCGATGGCAATATCGGTGCCTGCGCCTATTGCGATACCTGTATCGGCTATAGTGAGAGCAGGTGCATCGTTAATTCTGTCACCGACCATAGCAGTTTTTGAGTTACTCATAAGCTCTTTGAGAGAGCTGACCTTTGCATCGGGCAACAAACTTGACTCGACCTTATCGATGCCGACCTGAGACGCGATGGCTTTGGCTGTGCGCTCATTATCACCCGTTAGCATGACAACGCTGATACCCATAGCTTTTAAGCTTTCTACTGCCTTTGCACTGTCGGGTTTGATGGTATCGGCTACTGCAATTATGCCGAGCAGTTTATTATTGAGGCTAAAGAGCAATGGCGTTTTGCCCTGACTTGAAAGCTCGGTGCATTTATCGGCAGTATTGCTGTCAACACTGCAAAAGCTACTGATATATTTAAGGCTGCCACCATAGAGAGCGCCTTGCTCTGAGCTAGCCGTGAGGCCATTGCCGGGGAGGGCTTTGAAATCCTGCACCTCAAATGGGGTAATGGATAAAGAATTTGCGTGTTCAATTATTGCCCGAGCGAGTGGGTGCTCACTCTTTTGCTCGAGAGATAGAGCCAACCTTAGCAGTTGGTCGGCTGTGGTGCAAATAGGGATAACGTCGGTCACTTTAGGTTTGCCGACGGTAATGGTGCCCGTCTTGTCAAGGGCGACCGTTTTGACTCTGCCTGCATTTTCAAGAGCAGTAGCAGTTTTGAATAAAATTCCGTTACGCGCACCCACTCCGCTTGCAACCATAATGGCTACGGGGGTTGCAAGACCGAGCGCACAAGGGCAGCTTATAACAAGCACCGAAATCCCCCTTGAAATTGCATAGCCGACCTCTGCGCCAAAAAGCAACCACGCAAGGGTGGTAACTACGGCAATAGCTATAACGATTGGCACAAACACGGCTGAAACCTTATCGGCTACCCTGGCGATGGGGGCTTTTGATGCCGAAGCATCGCTGACCGTTTTAATCATTTGAGATAGGGTCGTATCCTGACCGACACGGGTTGCCTCGCATTTTAAAAAGCCGTTTAGATTGATGGTACCACTGCTAACGCTATCTGATGCTGACTTATCGGCAGGGATGCTCTCGCCCGTTAGCATTGACGCATCAACCGAGCTTTCGCCCTCAAGCACAACGCCGTCGACGGGGATGCTTTCGCCAGGTCTTACTACGAATATATCACCTACCGTTACACCCTCGACGGGGATTGTTTGCTCCAAATTATCACGGATGACAGTTGCCGTTTTTGGGGTGAGATTTGCCAGACCCTTGAGGGCATCGGTGGTTTTGTTTTTTGAGTGAGCTTCAAGCAATTTGCCCACCGTAATGAGGGTGAGAATCATTGCAGTAGACTCAAAATAGAGGTCATGCAAAAGGTGTTTTGAGGTCGCTACATCCTCAATCATTTTAAAGAGAGTATATAAGCTATAAATAAAGGATGCTGATGAGCCGAGGGCTACAAGCGAATCCATATTGGGTGAGCGATGCCAAAGCGCTTTGAAGCCGTTTATAAAAAAGCGCTGATTGATAATCATCACTGCTACTGTGAGCAGTAGCTGCCAAAGGGCTATTGCGATGGGGCTGGTCGATATATACGGCAGTGGTAAGCCCAGCATCACATGACCCATTGAGATATACATTAATATTGCTAAGAAGGCTGCCGAGCAAACCAATCGGTTTAAAAGCAGTTTCGCTTCGTTTTTTTGGGGGGCTTGCCGACTCTGCGCCTTATCGGGCAAAACAACGCTATAACCTGCAGAGGTTACAGCAGATATTATGGCATCTTCAGATACAGATCCCTCGACCATCATATCGCCCGTGAGCAGATTGACAGCGCACGAGCTGACTCCGTCGAGCGAGGATACTGCCCTCTCAACACGAGTGCTACAAGCAGCACAGCTCATGCCACCGACCTTAAACCGTCTCATTTAATCAGCCTTTCTGTTAATTTAACAAGTTACCTTAATAATATACCCCGTTTCGGGTGTTTGTCAATTAAAACAACTCCCTCTGCCGAGTGATGCGACAGAGGGAGTTATAACAATAATTAATCTTTTTTGAGCATATCGCGAATCTCTTTGAGCAGAGAAACCTCGGTATCTTCGGGCTCGGTGGGAGCAGGTGCAGCATCTTCTTCTTTCTTATTGAGGGCTTCGAGCTTTTGCTGAGCCTTCATCATGATTTGCATAACCATAAAGATAGAAAATGCGATGATGACAAAGTCGATAACGGTTTGCAAAAAGTTGCCGTAGGTAAGCGCAACCTCGGGGGTAGTGATAACGCCCTCAGCATCCAAAACCGCTTCTTCAAAAACCAATTTAAGGTTTTTGAAGTTGGCACTGCCTGTAGCAAGGCTGATAAGAGGGGTGATTATATCGGCAACAAGCGAAGTGACTATTTTGCCGAATGCGCCGCCGATTACAACACCGACTGCCATATCAAGGATATTGCCTTTAAGGGCGAATGCTTTGAAATCACTTAAGAACTTCTTCATTTTAAAAAAACCTCTCTCTTTAACTTTATAAAAATTATAACAAAGTTTTTTTATTCGGTCAAGTGCTTAAAAACATTTAACCGATAAAATAAATAAGCCGTGCTGATAGCACGGCTCTTTATTAAACCTAATTATTCTGCAAAACCGATAGCAACAAGATTCACGAGAGCTTCAACAGCTTCTTGCTCGTTAGCGCCGTCAGCGATGATCTTAATGTTGGCGCCATCAATGATACCAAGAGAAAGAACACCGAGAAGGCTTTTTGCATTGACACGACGCTCATCCTTCTCAACCCAAATGGATGACTTAAACTCATTAGCCTTCTGAATGAAAAAGGTTGCGGGGCGGGCATGAAGACCCACTTTGTTGTTTACAGTAACTTCTTTGCTATACACGGAAATCGCTCCTCCTAATAACTCGTTTTGCACATAGATTTTTATACATTCTAAATACGTCCATTGGTATTATACCACAAGAAATGGTAAGGTCAACGAATTTTGGCGGTGTCGTTAAAAGTTCTATTTTGTAAACAAAACAGAGTTGCCGAAAAGGTGAGGGCGTTGTGTAACTTGACAAGAG
>JAZRMJ010000025.1:0-7679 GCA_045647445.1 Acutalibacteraceae bacterium
CAATAAAATTGGTAATATTTGTGTCATAAAATTACTTAACTTGTTAATCATCAACACAAGTCGGCATTTTGTTTACATAACACGTGGTTTATTGGCAACCAACAGTTACTCTATCTGTGTATTATATAATTTTATAAAACCAAATTTGTTTAATTATTGTGCATTACTTTTATTCGGCTTTAGGCAGCTTCATTTTGTACATTCCACGGCAACCACCTATTGCAAACAGCTCACGGGTGACGGGGTTGACAGCAAAATTGCTTATATCCCTTGCACCGTCAGCGCCCTTGCTGCCATCACCCGGGTTGCGAGAGAGATTAGCCCAGGTTTTGCCGCCATCGACCGACCTTAGCACGGCAGTTGCACAGGCATATACTCCCCTTGCGCTGCAGACGTAGATGACCTTTGAGTTTTCAGGGTCAACGGCAACATTCCTTATATCGAGGGTGTCGCCCGTTACGTCTTTGACCCATGAGAAGTCGGCGATGAGGCCGGGGCTGCCACCCTCTGCAGAAACAGAATAAACCTTATTACTGTTTGACAGTATCAAAAGTCGGTTGCCATCGTGGTCAAAGGTCATATGCCTTACATTGTCATTGACCGAGCACAGATTAGACCAACTCTCGCCATAGTCGGTCGACTTGACCACCCCACCCCAGCTATTGACGCCATAGAGTGCGCCATCCTTGCTGTAGGTATAGACGGCAACGCAACCACTCATTTTGCTCCAAGTAACGCCCTTATCGGTCGAGCGATAATCACCTGCAAAAACAATATTATTTTTACCGTATGCTCCGTAGACCCGACTTGTTGCAGGCACAAGATTGGTTCTGATAGTGGTTTTTGCTCCGTCGGTGGTATAGGCGATATAAAAGACGTTTTCATGCCTCATTACTGCAACGACATGGTTATCGTCAATGGCGTATGCGCCATATGACCAGCCACCCCAGCCATATTTGCTCCAGTCGATATACTTCCAAGTTTTGCCTGCGTCGGTTGAGTAGGCGCCGTTGTAATCCTGATTACCGACAGCCATGAGCCTCGGGTCATTGGCGTTAACGGTGATCGAGGTGGCACAGGAGCCGTTATAGCCGTTGCCATCCCATACGAATTTTGCGCCACCGTTTTTAGAGCGCATTATCATATCACCACCGGTGGAGACGCAGACATTGCGATCATCGCATTTCCATGCAAAGACGGTTTGACGAACATTGTAGGGTATGAAGGACTCGGAAGCGTCGGTGATGCTTCTATGCCAGGTTTTGCCGCCATCGTGAGAGTAGTAGTTGACGCTTGAATACTGACCTATACCCGTCAAATGGTCATCCTGCAAAATCATATAGTTGGAGTCGGCAGGGCTGACTCTGACACGGGCAGGATAGGTGGTCGGATAACCCGACACATTTATCTTTTCAAAGGAATCGCCGTTATTTTTTGATACATAGAAGCCGTCTTTAGCGCTGATATAGAGGTTGTCGGGCTTTGTCATGATAACGTCGATACCATAGGCTTTGCTATTTAATATCTTTTTAAAGCTCTTACCACCGTCGGTTGAGCGAAATACACCGTTTTCATGGGCGATATAGACGTAGCCCTTTGACGGGCTGACTGCTATCTGACCTCCACCGATTTCGTTTGAGGAGTTGACGGGTGACCATTTTTTGCCACCATCGGTTGATTTATAAATGCGTGGAGCAGAGCTCTCGCCCTTGTTGCCGTAGGTTTTGGTTTCTTTGCACCAATAAACGGTGGTGCAGTAGCCAAGCTTTTTATCGTAGCTAGTCGGGTCAAAGGCTACCTGCTGACGGGTATCACGGTGACCGCATATTTTGCTGTTTTCATCCCCTGTCAGACCGTAGGTGTAGACTGCCTCCCACTCATCGCCCTTATTAGTCGAAAGATAAAGGCCGTTAGTGTGCCAATAAATGGAGTTAACGCCGACGCAAATTACTCGGTTTGCGTTTTTTGGGTCAATGGCTATGCCTGTTGCGGCTGAAGAGTAGATGCCAACCGTTGACATTGCCCATGTATCGCCACCATCAAGGGTGCGATACATGCCGCCAACGTCGGTGCCCATAAAGCCGAGATTGGGGTCGGTAGCCGACATGGTGATATATAGTGGCCATTGACTGCCCTCACCACCCATATTGCCTTTAGCGCGCATTTCGGCCGTTACGAGAGGCACAGCCTGCCATGGCGTGTAATAGGTGGGGTGCCTTGAAGCATCCTGACCCTCGGGTGACGTTGGCTTCTCAACGGGGTTGACAACGGTGGGTTCTTCGTATTTGCCGGTATTAACAAAGGTAAAGCCTATCATTTTTCTCCACTCCTCATATTTTGATTGGCTTGCAAAAAGCCCTGATACAAACTTTTTATCAAGCAGATAGGAATAACTCTCATTCCACTCTTGAAAGGTCACGTTGCTGTTTTTGAGCATTTTCATTAGCGCAGCCTCGTTGGTCAGATAGCTATAAACTAACACCAATCGGTCGGGTCGCTTTTGAGCTATATACTCAAGGTTGTCAAGATAAAGGGTTTTCCACCTCGTCCATGTCATTTTAGGGTCAAGCGAGGTGGTAGACTCAGGCACTGCTGAGGATGATGGGGTATCTTCGATTTTTGGGGGTGAGCACCCCACAAGCAGCAGCATTAAAAAAACAAGAATCAGAGTCAACAACCGCTTCATAATCAGCTCCCCTATCGACTTAAATTTTTGCCTCTTTATAAGTGTATTTTAAACTAACACCACCTCGCTTGTCTATAACAAACGAGGTGGTGTTTTGACTAAACTTTTATATTGATTTTTGACAGTTTCAATAAAACAATTTTAATTATTACTTTTTCTCGTTGAGGTTGGGTCTGACCATCTTCCACATACCACGGCAGTTGGTAGAAATCCATACCTCGCCCTTCTTGTTTACACGCAAGAAGTCGGCTGTACGGGCGCCGTCGGGGGTACCCTCTCTGCCGTCACCGAGGGTGAGGTTAAGGGTGTGCCAGCTCTGGCCACCGTCAACAGTGCGCCAAACGCAGTCTGCAGATGAATCAGAGCCACCTGCGATACCATACATAATCTGGGGGTTGCCGGGGTCAACGCAAAGGCTACCGAAGTTGCGCTTTCTTGATTTAGACATTGAGCGCTTGCCGGTATTCATATTATACTCATAAAGATCTCCGGCCAGGACATAAAGTGTCTGGGTTTCGTGGTTGAAGGTCATATCGCCGGGTGACATGCCGACAAAGGTCAACTTAGACCAGGTAGCACCATTATCTTCAGAAATAACAACGTCACTACCCTTGCGACCGAAGAGTCTGCCATCCTTATAGTCGATGCAAACAACCGATGAGCAGCCCTCCATCTTAGTCCAGGTGTAACCACCGTCAGTGGTGCGATAATCGGCAAAGAAGGCTATCTTATTGTTGCCGAGTGCGCCGATACCGATAGTAGCAGCCTTGGTTTTGATACCGGTCTTTGTAATGGTCTTGCCGCCATCGTGGGTAACAACAATTTCGACCTCACCGTTATACCACTCGCCTGAAAGGCCTGCAACAACGGTGTTCTCATCAAGAGCGTATGCACCGTAGCAGTAGCCACCCCAACCGGTCTGAGCCCAGTTAAGATACTTCCAGGTCTTACCACCGTCGATAGTGTAACCACCGTTGTAGTCCTGTGAAGAGATAGCGAATATATCGGTATTGTTTACGTTAAAGTTGAAGCGACCGCCAACGTAGATTGCGTTGTTGCCGTCATTTGACATTTTGTAGGTCTTACCACCGTCTTCTGAGCGAACAATGCAGTCGCCACCGAGCTTGATAACAACGTTTGCCTTGGTCGGGTGGAATGATGCGGGGTTCTGACGAGCGTTGAAGGGCATGAATGCGCCACTCAGGTCATGCGTTGACTTTTTCCAGGTCTTGCCGCCGTCGTCTGAATAATAGTTAACTGCCATGTAGGACGGGGGGTTACCCAATGAAAGGTGGTCCTCCTGAAGAACCATTTTGTTGGGATCAACAGGGCTAACCTTGATAAAGTTAGCATAGCGGGGATAGCCCGAACCGTCATTACGATTGTTTTGAGCAACAGCCTTGCCACTCTTAACATCGTAAACGTAGAAGTTATCCTGACCGGTCATATAAATCTTATCGGGATTGGTGCGAGTCATGCACATATAGCTGATTCTCTCGGTAACGCCGACATTCTTGAAGGTCTTGCAACCATCGGTGGACTTGAAAAGGCCACCCTTGTTGGTAATATAGATTTCACCTGTCTTGGGGTGAATGACCATATTGCTGCCTGCATACTGATCTGAGTTCTGAATAAACTCCCATTTTTCGCCGCCGTCGGTAGACTTATAGATGCCCTTTTGGCAATCTTTTATGTCTTCAGTGATCCAGTAGATGGTCTTGCAGTAGCCTGCACTCTTATCGTAGCTGGTTTCGTCAAAGGCTACCTGCAGACGATAGTCACGGCCGCTATGAACATTAACGGAAATCTTTTGCTTCCACGAAATACCCTCGTCGGTTGAAAGGTAGAGGCCGTTGTTTGTTGACTGATAGGAATCGCAACCGATAGCAATAACTCTGTTAACGTTTTTGGGGTCAACGGTGATACCGGTTGAGCCGTGAGACTTAAGGCCGATGGCCGACTGCTGCCAAGACTTGCCGCCGTCGGTTGACTTGAGCAGACCACCAACGTCAACACCACCGTAAGCAGTTTTGCCCTCGATGGGGTCGAAGGTAACCCAAGTCATCCACTGACAGCCTTCGCCACCCTTAAAGCCCATGTTGAGAGCTTCTTGGGTTACAAGAGGGAGCTGCTGCCAGATATCGGTTGAATAATACTTAAATTGCTCCTTTTGAGCAGTAGGGGCTCTGCTGCTTGTGACAGCAGATGAAGTGAGATTGCCATCTGAGTTGCTTGCAGTATTGTCTGAGCCGCCATTGCATGCGGTCAAAAACAGCATTGCTAAACAAAGTGCGATAGCTAAAAGTTTCTTAGAAATATGCATTGAAAATTGCCTCCATAATGTATTTGCTTTGCATAATGCAAATTAAAACCTATTATCTTTCCTCATTGAGGTTGGGTCTTTGAAGCTTCCACATACCACGGCAGTTGGTAGAGAAGAAGGCTTCGCCCTTCATATTAACTCTAACGTTGTCTGATACGCGACCACCATCGGGTGTGCCCTCTCTGCCGTCACCTACGTTGATATTCATAGTGTGCCAGGTCTTGCCACCATCGATTGAGCGCCATACAGAGTCGCCACCTGCGTTTGACCAGTCTCTTTTAAGGCCATACATAATCTTGGTGTTACCCGGATCGATTGAAAGACCGGTGAAGCCGCTCTTGTTAGAGTCAATATAAACCATTTTGTTATTAACTACGTTGATAGCATAGAAGCTGTTGCCTGAAACGTAGAGCAGATTGTTCTCATGGTCAAAGGACATATCCTTTGCGCCGGGACCCATGCTGTTAATAGTCTTCCAGGTAACGCCGTTGTCTTCACTCATAACAACAAAGTCTCTGTTGTCAAGGCCGAAAAGGCGACCTTCTTTATAGTCAACGCAGTAAACTGCCTTGCAGCCATCCATCTTAGTCCAGGTGTAGCCACCATCGGTGGTGCGATAATCGGCAAAGAAGGCGATTTTATCGTTGCCGAGTGCTCCACAGCCGATGGGAGTGCTATTAGTTTTGATGCCGGTGCGAGTGACCGTCTTGCCACCGTCGTGGGTGACGCAGATTTCGACCTCGCCACGATACCAATCTTGGCAGTTGCCTACAACCACCGTCTGTTTATCGAGAATGTAGGCACCATAGCAGTAGCCACCCCATCCCCAACCTGACCAGTTAATATACTTCCAGGTTTTGCCACCATCGGTGGTGAAGGCTCCGTTATAATCCTGAGATGCAACTGCGAGAAGGTCGGTGTTGTTAACGTTGAAGTTGTATTTGCCACCGATATAGATTGCGCTGTTGCCGTCGTTTGAAACATTGTAGGTCTTGCCGCCATCCTCAGAGCGCATTATAAAGTCGCCACCGAGCTTGATAACAACGTTGGGGTCGGTCGGATGGAAGGAAGAGGGATTCTGACGGGCGTTGTAGGGCATAAACGCACCTGCGTAGCTGTTTGTAGCTCTGCGCCAGGTCTTGCCACCATCGTCAGAGTAGTAGTTGGTATTGTTGTATTCACCAACTGCACCCAATCTATCCTCCTGCAGAACCATGTTTTTGGGGTTTGCAGGACTGACAGAAATAAACTTTGCGTATTGGGGATAGCCTGAGCCATCGCCAACCTTATTTTGAGCAACTACGCTGCCTGTCTTTGTATCGTAAACGTAGAAATGCTCGCTGCCGGTCAGATAAATCTTATCGGGGGCAGTGCGAACCATTGCCATGTAGGTGCACTTCTCGGTGATACCTGCATTTTTAAAGGTTTTGCCACCGTCGGTCGATTTGAAAAGGCCTCTTTCATTAGAAATATAAACGTCGCCTGTGGTGGGGTGAACGTAGATAACGCTGCCTGCGTAGGCTTCGGTGCCGCTAATCAGTGACCAGGTTTCGCCACCGTTGACCGACTTATAGATGCCCTTGATGATATCCTTTACATTCTCGGTGCACCAATAGATGGTCTTGCAGTAGCCTGCTGATTTATCGTAGCTGGTCTCGTCAAAGGCTACCTGACGGCGAAAATCTCGACCACCGTCAACCCTCATAAGGCATTTGCCCTGCCACGAAACGCCCTCATCGGTCGAAAGATAAAGACCGTTTTGAGGTCTCTGGCTTGAGTCGGCGCCGATAGCTATAACTCTCTTAACGTTTTTGGGGTCAACTGCGACACCGGTTGAGCCGTGCGACTTCATGCCGATAGCCGACTGCACCCAGGATTTGCCGCCGTCGGTTGACTTGAGTATGCCTCCAACGTCGACACAGCCATAGGCAGTTTTGCCCTCGATTTCGTCAAAGGCGATGTAGGTCATCCACTGACAGCCTTCGCCACCCTTGTAGCCCTTATCAATAAGCTCCTGCGACACCATAGGCACCTGAGCCCAAATATCGGTTGAAAAATACTTAAACTTTTCGGGTACGGGTGTAGGCTTTTGATTTTGACTCTGGTATTTTGTTGATGAAGTCAATTTGCTCTCCTCCTCAGATGAAGATGTTGGATTGTCGGTGTTACAGGCTGATGCAGTTACCAGTAATCCGACCACAAGCATCATAGATAAAACACGTTTGAGCTTTTTCATTAAGGTTTCCTCCGATTTTACTGAAGTGTGGCAGGGCGAAAATTTCACCCTCTCGAAAAACGCATAACCTTATATGAGCATTATCACTCACATTTACATACATACTGATTATATCAATTTTTGCATTGCTTGTAAATGCACCAATTGTACAGAAAGCAGCAGCCCCATACTAGCAGTTTGACCAATTTTCATTTAGCTTTTTTTCGATATAGCATAAAAGGGATGCTTCTAAATGAAGCATCCCTTTTTGTTTGGTCGGATTAATACATTCCACCGCCCATACCGCCTGCTGCGCTTGCGGCAGCTGCGGCTGCAGCCTTATCCTCTTTGTTTTCAGCAACGAGTGACTCGGTAGTAAGAAGCACAGAGGCAACCGATGCGGCATTCTGCAGAGCAGAGCGAGTGACCTTGGCAGGGTCAACGATACCTGCGTT
>JAZRMJ010000026.1:0-4524 GCA_045647445.1 Acutalibacteraceae bacterium
ATATATCAGCAAGTGGGAGTTTGGCCCTCAAAAGCATGGACATATTAATCGTGTTTATAACGGCGAAATTTTCGGAGCAGATGCAATTCATTACAACTATGACCCTGCCGTTCATAAGAGACTTGTTTGTGCGCCAAACGACCGAATTTTTGTTGTGCTTGATGACCTGTTTAACCCCAATCGTGAAGAGGTCAGAATCTACTATCACATCAACGGCACCGATGTTGAGTTTGACGCTCAAAACGGTTGTTATAACATCGGTGATAATATCACTGTCAGCTTTAATCGGGCAATGACTGCTAATCTTTTAGATGGCAATATCGCTCCAGTTTCTGATATACTTGTGCCCACCAAGAGAATCGAAATGATTCATTCAACCCATGTTGATATTCGCTCCAAATATTTGACTGTATTCTCATTAGACGGCAAAGCAGAAAATATTGAGGTCACCCAAAACGGAGACTATATCGAATTTTCATTCTCTGTTAACAAAAACCAATATGCCTATCGCTACAAATTTGGTGAACGCTTAGAGAAACTATAAAAACAAAAAGTGCTTATGAGCAAAAACTCATAAGCACTTTTATATTTTAGAAGTTAAGTATAAATTCGATAATAAACACGCTGCTCCAACTAAACATATCGCAGCAAAGGCCAACGTTGTTTACTGAGTCGTAGTTTTCGAATATGCCGCGCTTTTCTTTGTCGCACATCTCGAGAATATTCTTCTTAATAGCATCAGCAACGGGGAGGTTGTAGTTTTTAAGACCTTTTGCTGCAAAGTATGCAACGTTGAGCCAAACAGGACCACGCCAATAGTCATTAGAGAAACCGTAGCTATCGTATGATACGGTCGGCATGTGGCTGTTAAACCTCTTCTCGTCTGCAGCGATTTCACCCATTCTTTCAGCTCTCTTCTGGTCGGCTATGCCAATATAAAGGGGCATGAATGAAGCAGGAGTGAGCACCTCGGAAACTTCATCGGTGAATCGGTTTGCATCAGCATACCATTGGTTTTCTTCGCTCCAAAGCTTTTTGTTTATAAGCTCAACAAGGGTCTTTTCTTTATCGTTCCACTTAGCTACGTCATCGCTGAGGTCGAGTTGCTCGGCAATATATGAGAGTGAGCGATAAAACATAACCATAAAGCAGTTAAGGTCGATTGCCCATTGCTCAATAATAGGCTTATCCCATCTTACTGCGTTATCCCAGCCTGACTCCCATCTGATGTGCAAATCATAATCGGGGTCATCCTTGTCAGCGCTGTCATAGAAGAAAAGACCGTCGCTGCATCTTTGAGTTGCCCAGAAATTCTCATTTAGGGTGAGTTTGGGGTACATTGTGCGCAAAAACTCAGTATCGTTATCACGCCTATGCATAATCTCGATTGCCCAAGCAAAAACAGGGGGCTTACCGTATGCGTCATTGATATCACCATTGCACCAAATAACGTCGGGTAAAAGGCCGTCCTCTTTCTGGAACTGGAAGAAGCCTAAGATGCCTTCTTTTGCAAGTTCTCCGTCCCATCTTGAAACACCGGCAGAATGGAACGCTGAATCCCAATTCCAAATACCACGAAAATGATTAATGCCGGGTGATAAGCATCTGTATGAGCCCCACTTGTATTTGTCGGTCTCAAAAATATTATTCATCAAGGTGTCATAGCAACGAGATAAAAGGTCCTTTTCCATCTCGGATAGGTTGGGGTATTGACCCATCCACTCTTGCTTTGTAAGCTGCATAAAATTTCCTCCTTTAAATTAGCCTAAGTCTATATTATCACCTTTAAATAGTTGACTCAATGTTATTTTTGTAGTAAAATATGTAAAAATTCACTATTGAGGTGAAGCAAATGCTTTATAATGTTACTCATAGCAATGGCCATTCTATATACTATAGATTATCGTCAGAAGGGCTAAATGACGGACTATGTGTGCTTGAGCTTGGTTACAATATTGTTCCGGCAGGGCTTCGTCAGGTTATGACCCGAAACGTGTATATAATTCACTATATCGTAAACGGCAAGGGTAGACTGCTTGATCAATCGTTTAGCGCAGGTGATATTTATACCAACGTTCCAAATGAGCTCGAGATTATGGAATCCGACCCCCACGACACATTCGAAAGCTATTGGATTATGCTTCGTGGCAGCGCTGTGCCCGAATTGTTTGACCGACTGGGCATTCAAAGGCATAATCAGGTTTCAAGCTTTAATGATAACCAAAGATGCGCCAATATAATAAATAAATATCTGTTTGATGTTGATTTTTTAAATGAGCTTGAAGAGGCAAGCGCAATGCAGCAAGCTCTCTATGAATTGCTCAGAGTTCATTTTATCCACAATACCGACAATATGGTTAAAACCGATCGCAGAGCAGAGGAGATTGCCAATTTTATCGAAAACAATTATCAATATGATTTAAAGATTAGTAGCCTTGCAAGACACTTTGGTTTATCTCAAAACCATCTGTGCACCATTTTTAAAAAAGAACATAGAGTAACACCTCAGGAGTATTTGATATCGGTCAGAATTGAAAAGGCGAAACAGCTTTTAATGAATAGTAGCAAAAAGTTTACGGTGTCTGAAATAGCGTTAGCAGTAGGCTTTGAGGATGCGCTTTACTTCTCAAAAAGCTTTCATAAGCGTGTAGGAGTGTCACCAAGCGAGTTTAGGCGCCAAACAAGGCATAAATATTTGCAATAGCACAACAATATTTGCAATGTAATGTATTATTTTTCAAATTTTTATTGACATTATTGAACAAAAGTCTTATTCTTAAAGTGCTTAAAACAACTTGATCGAGGAGGATCAATTATGGAAATAGGCGTACAGTTTTATACCCTCAGAGATTACTGCACAAATTTAGATGATTTTGCAGAGACCCTCAAAAAGGTTGCTGATATCGGTTACAAGACCGTTCAGATATCAGGCACCTGCGAGTTTGAGGCAGATTGGCTTGCCCGAGAGCTTAAAAAGAATAATCTGCGCTGTGTTATTACCCACACTGCACCCCAAAAGCTTTCTGACAACCTTGACAAAGTTATAGCCGACCACACCACCTTCGGCTGTGACTACATCGGTCTTGGCATGTATCACTTTAATGAAGAAAAAGAGTTTGAGTCTCTTGCAAATTACCTGAAGGTTTATAAGCCCATTGCAAAGACCATTAAAGACAATGGCAAATACTTTATGTATCACCACCACGACCATGAGTTTAAAAAGCATGGCGATAAGCTTGTGCTTGAGCATCTTGAGCAGGAGTTTTCACCTGATGAACTCGGCATCACCCTCGATACCTTCTGGGTTCAGGCAGGTGGCGGCGATATCGGCTATTGGCTTGAGAGACTTTCAGGTCGTGTTCCTTGCATTCACCTTAAGGACTATGCCTATGGTAGAAAAATGGCTGTAGTCGGTGAGGGCAACATTAACTTTGACCGTGTTTTTAAAAAGGCAGAAGCCGCGGGCACCAAATATATGCTCGTTGAACAGGATGATTGCAACGGCGAGAATCCCTTTGACTGCCTAAAGAGAAGCTATGACTACTTAAGATCGAGAGGTTTCTAATCATGTCAAATAAGATTAAATTAGGTATAATCGGTATCGGTAACATGGGTTCAGGTCATGCAAGCAATATCAAACGTGGCGAATGCCCCGATTTTGAGATAGTTGCAATTGCTGATAACAACCCTGACCGTCTTAATTGGGCTAAGGAGCAGCAGTATTCAGATAATATCACATATTTTGGTGATGCTATCGAGATGCTCGATAGTGGTCTTATCGATGCTTGCCTTATTGCAGTACCTCACTATTTCCACACCGTATACGCTATTGAGTGCCTCAACAGAGACATCCACGTTATGGTTGAGAAGCCTGCAGGTGTTTACACTAAACAGGTTCGTGAGATGAATGATATTGCTGCTCAGCACCCCAATACCGTCTATGCAATGATGTTTAACCAGCGCACCAGAGCGGTTTATCGTAAGCTCAGAGAGCTTGTTAAGTCAGGTAAATATGGTGAAATCCGTCGCACCAACTGGCTCATTACCGACTGGTATCGTCCCCAAGCATATTATAATTCAGGCGGCTGGAGAGCTACTTGGTCAGGCGAAGGTGGCGGTGTTCTGCTCAATCAGTGCCCCCACAACCTCGACCTTTGGCAGTGGATTTGTGGTATGCCTGTTAAGGTTCAGTCACAGCTCCACTTTGGTAAGTGGCACGACATCGAGGTAGAAGACGATGTTACTACCTACGTTGAATATGCCAACGGTGCAACAGGTGTTTTTGTTACCACCACCGGTGACGCTCACGGCACCAACCGTTTTGAAATCCAGATGGATAAAGCTAAATTTGTTGTAGAAAACAACAAACTTATCATGGAAGAATATGAGATGACCGAGCCCGAGTTCTCAGCAACCAACACCGAGCCCTTCGGTAACGTTAAGAGCAACAAGTTTGAGGTTGAGACAGACGGTATTGACGGTGATCACATTGCTGTTCTCACCGCATGGGCAGACGCTATCCTC
>JAZRMJ010000027.1:0-1136 GCA_045647445.1 Acutalibacteraceae bacterium
AAGGGGTTGTGATATTATACTTTGGCGACCTGTTATAGGAGCGCATTATGCGCCAGTAGCTCAGCTGGATAGAGTGTTTGGCTACGAACCAAAAGGTCAGGGGTTCGAGTCCCTTCTGGCGCGCCAATAACACCGAAACAACATCCGTTGTTTCGGTGTTATTTTTTGCGCCGGAAGGGACGAGAAACGAAATTCGGTTTTGGTCGAGCTATTATCTTGATTTTATTCACACACAATGCTACAATCAAAATATACTCAACCAAGGAGGTTTATGCTATGCCAAACAAAATCATCAGCGGATTCCATCACGTTGCCCTCAAATGCGCCGACCTTGAAAAGAGCCTTAATATGTACAAAGCGCTCGGTATGGTCGAGCTCGCCCGTTGGGGTGAAGGCAAAAGCGAAATCGTAATGTGCGATGTCGGTGACGGCGGCAGAATCGAGTTTTTCGCCGACGGTGGCGACAGCTTCAGCGTCAACGGCAAGTGGCAGCACTTCGCCGTAAGGGTTGAGGATGTTGAGCTGGCATACAACACTGCGCTCACCGCAGGCTTCGGTCACAAAATGGAGCCGACCGTCATCCCTGTGGACAGCAAGCCCGAAAAAATGACCATCAAAATCGCCTTTGTAATCGGGCCCGACGGTGAGGAGCTTGAATTTTTTAAGGAGCTTTAAAATGACCGAAATTAAACTGCAATATGAGCAAATGCTGCCCGATGAATTTTTGGCGGCGGTCAAAAATATGCCCGTCTTTTTCGTTCCCCTCGGTCTGCTCGAATGGCACGCCGACCACCTCCCTCTCGGTTTGGACGGATTAAAGGCTCACGCACTCTGCCTTGACACGGCAAAAAGGCTGGGCGGCGGTATCGTTATGCCCACTCAGTTTGTCGGTCGACCGGGCTATTCTCGCTACACCGGCACCCTTACCTACAGCGAGGGGCTGGTCAATCTGATGCTCAGCGAGTTATACGGTCAGCTTCAAAAGGTTGGCGCAAGGGTCATCGTCACCCTGACGGGTCACTACGGACCGCTTCAGGTCGACTGTATCAAGCGTGCCGCACAAAACTATATGACCGAGCACCCCGAGGTGGTTATCATCGCTCAGCCCGAGTATGAGGGTGTCACCGTCAACGGCG
>JAZRMJ010000028.1:0-5921 GCA_045647445.1 Acutalibacteraceae bacterium
ATCAAGCGCTCCATAATTCTTGCGTCTGATAGAGGTGTTGCAGTATCGTTCTCACCCCAAATAAGAAGTGTTGGTGCTTTAATACTTGGCATATACTGCTGCAAATCCTCGTTAACTGCTTTAACAAGGGTTTCACGAAGCACAGGTGATGCGTTTTTGTAGTCAGCCGAGCCAAACTTGCTGCGAAGCTTATCGAGCGATTTTGAAGTATACTTTCGCCATAACGGGAATGTGATTATAGCTTTAAGGGTTTTATATAAAACCAATCTAAGTTTGGATTTTAAACTCTTTTTAGGCTTGACACCAGCGCTATCAAGCAAAATTATTTTTTGAGCAGATAAAATGCCTGAGCCTACACCCTTAATAATTACACGGCCACCAAATGAATGACCGACTAATATACAATCATCAATGTTAAGTGCGTTTAAAAAATCACGTGTGAAAGAAACGTAGTCAGAAACAGCCCACGCATTTTGCAGTGAATCACTACCACCAAAACCCGGGAGATCGATTGCAATAATGCGAAAACGGTCACAAAAACAATTTATTATGCGACTAAACACAGCGCTGGAAGAGCCCCAACCATGCAGCATAACAATGGTAGAACCCTCACCTTTATCTATATAATTGATATTAATACCATTCATATTTATATTCAAAGCCAATTCACTCCCATTTGAGCAATACAAATTCATTATATTATAACAGATATCAAATAAAATTAAAAGATATATTTGCTAATTATTCTCTAATAAATCATTTTTGTTAATAAACTCCATCATATCTAACGGCAATGTAGAGCTCAAATTAATAATTTGACCACTAACCATATGCCTAAAGCTGACAGTATTGCAATGCAAAGCGTGTCTATTAATAGAGCAATCATCACCATAAAGGGTGTCGCCAACCAGTGGATACCCCTCAGAGCTAAAATGAACGCGTATTTGATGGGTGCGACCCGTTTTTAAGGTTACCCTTGCGACCGAATATCCGTTAGAGCAGCCAATTCTCTCAAACTCAGTGTAAGCAGTTTGACCGTCTTTAGATACACAGCGTTTGATTTTGCTATCATTACAAAGCGAAATCGGAGAGTCGATTACCCCTTTGAGAGGCAGATTGTTTTTGCAAATACAAATATACTCTTTAACAACATTAGTAGCTGATGATAATTTGTTCTTAGCCACCACCACTAATCCTGAGGTGTTACGGTCAATTCTATAAATGGGTCTAAAAATTAAATTCTCATCATCTATTGCACACCTAAACATAAAGTCATTGCCAAGAGTTTTGCTTTGATAAACCTTAGTTGGATGCACGACAACCCCATAAGGTTTATCATAAACTATATAATCATCATCCTCATAGACAATGGAATATCCACAATTCTCTGGTACAATATTTTGAGAATTCTCAAGCTCATGAATATTTACAACAAGGTTATCCCCCTCTGTAATTTTAGCAATTACATAAACGGGCTGCCCGTTAAGCATTACGCCGTTACTTGTCTTTTTTAAATCGGCAATAACAGACACAGAGAACCCCATCGAGCGCAGAAATCGCTCAATGGTTTTGCCACTATCCTTTTTATCGATAACATAGTTAATGCTACGCATTAAAGCCCCTGCCGATTCTATAAATTTATCTTAAAATTATAGCACGAATAGCAACTAAAAGCAATAAATCTTAGTTGTAATTTCAGTTAAATTAATATATAATCAAATCGTTAAACGATATATTGTTAAAGGGGGGTCAATCAATTTATGAAACAAATCAGAAACATTGGTATTTTCGCTCACGTTGATGCGGGCAAGACCACCCTTTCAGAGCAAATATTATCTCATGCGGGAGCCATCAGGTCAATCGGCAGCGTTGACTCAGGCACTGCCCACACAGACAGACTACCCGTAGAAAGACGCAGAGGTATATCTGTAAAAGCAACCTGCGTTTCTTTTGAGTATAAAGGCGTTAAGATTAATCTTATAGACACCCCGGGGCACGTTGATTTTTCTGCTGAGGTCGAGCGTTCGATGTGGGCTCTTGACGGAGCAGTTTTGCTTATATGCGCTGTAGAAGGTGTGCAACCACAGACCGAAGTTCTTTTTGAAGCGATGGTCAAACAAAACATACCCGTTTTATTTTTTATTAATAAGACCGACCGAGAAAATGCAAACACAGAAATGGTTTTAGAGCAAATCAAACGCCTTTTAACAGATAAGGCTTTTATGCTGTCAGATACTGAAGCTGTTTGCGATATTATATGCGACAGCTCTGATGAGATGCTTGAGCGATATCTAAATGGTGAAGCATTCTCTTCTGACCTTCTAGAGCATCATTTATCAAATCTTACGAGAAAACGAAATGCGCATCCCATTTTAAGTGGCTCTGCATTAAAGGATGAGGGAGTAACCGAGCTTTTAGATGCAGTAGTTAACTATCTCCCCTCACCCGATACAAATCAAGATTTGTGCGCAATTGTGTTTGCAGCACAGCAAGATAAAAACCTAGGTCGTGGCGTGTGGGTGCGCATGTACGGTGGAAGCATCAAAACGCGAGACGCAATTACTCTTAGCATAGGTATCGACCCTTTAACGGGTGAAGAAAAATTTGAGCAAAACAAAATAACGCAGATTTATGATACAAACCTAAACTCGGTAGGCTCATTATCTGATGGTGAAATAGGAATTATATATGGCCTTAGTGATGTTAAAATCGGCACCGTTTTAGGCAACGAAAATGCAACACCAAGAAACATTGAAGCAGGCCAGCTAAAAACGCCATTGATTACCGTTCAGGTCATTCCGTCAAGCCCTGATAAAATGCAAGAGGTTCGACATGCCTGTGAAATCCTTTCGGGTGAAGATCCACTTTTGCAAGTTCAATATATTAAAACCTTAAACGAACTTCATCTGCAGGTTATGGGCACAATCCAGCTTGAAATATTAGAGGAATTATTATTAACCCGTTTTGATTTAAATGCAACCTTCGGCAAACCTGCCGTTATTTTTAAAGAAACGGTATCTGCACCCTGCGTTGGCTTTGTTGCTTACACCATGCCAAAACCCTGCTGGGCAGTTTTAAAATTTGAAATAGAACCTGCCCTGAGAGGTAGTGGTGTTAAATTTTCATCAACAGTACCTGTGCGCAAAATCATGGCAAGGTATCAGCATCAGGTTGAGCAAGCAATCCCGATTGCTCTAAATCAAGGTCGATTAGGCTGGCAAGTGACCGACGTTAACATTAAACTTATTGACGGTGAGCATCATTTGGTGCATACACACCCACTTGATTTTATTGTCGCTACACCCATGGCAATTCAAGATGGATTACAACGTGGTGGAAGCACCCTTTTGGAGCCGATATTGGCTACTAAATTTTTGCTACCCAGCGAACACGTTGGCCGTGTAATGAGCGATGTTGTAACAATGAGGGGCGAGATTATAGATAGCATACATGATGGAGATAGAGTCATTTTAAACGCTTTGATACCTGTTCAAACAAGCTATGATTACCCTATTACCCTCGCATCCTTCACAAGAGGCAGAGGTGCTATGAGCGTTAAGCTTCACGGCTATAAGGAGTGCCCGCTTGAACTAGGAGCAACTGCAAAACGCCGTAGCGTCGACCCACTTGATTCAAGCAAGTATATACTCGCTGCCAGAAGCGCATTAGAAGGTGGTATATTTAATTTAGATTAATTGTTTTTTTAAATCACATTTTGCTTAACTCATTACAAAAAACAATATACACTAAACCTAGAAGCACCGTTATATCAGGTAATCTACGGGGCCGAATAGGCCACATTTGTGGTCAGTAGTGCTTCTTTTTATAGAATAAATTTAAAAGCCAAGTCATTTCGACTTGGCTTTTAAATTTATTCTTCTAGCATTAAGAACTTTTTGTTATAGAAGCTTGAACCACTTGCAACCATTTGATTAAATTCATCAACACCTAGCTGTTCACAGAAGGTAGGAGTAGTCGAAAATAAATTAGTTCCAAGGCCTAACCTATCCCCTTCTATTGTGCAACCAATCGATGCAAGCATTGTCGGGAACATATCAAAGGTGCTGAATTGACGATTTTTAATGTTTGTAGCTTGCGCTTTAGAGTTAATAAAGCAATTATAAACCTTGCGCTTATAGTCTTTAGGAAGATTTCTATCAACATATGCGCCATCCATTGATGGGTGGTCACCGGTTAATATAATAGTTGTATCCTCATAAAAATCCTGCTCTTTTAGCCAATCAACGAATTTAACCACCTGTCTGCTTGAGCATGAAAGAACATTCTCATATTGCTCAGTGAACCGTTGGCGGCATTTAGTGCAAAAATAACCATCGATATGGTGAGTATCAACTGTAAGCATAGAAAAGGCAAACGGCTGATCTTTTTTTGAAATCTCTAAAAGCTCCTGTTTGGCATATTCAAAAAGATATTTATCCTCCATACCCCACCAAACAAAGTAGTCTTCAGGCACAATTCCATCTTCCTGAGCAGTGAAAAGGTCATAAACCTTATCGACTCCATGATTCTCATAAAACTGTTTACGACCACCAAAGTATGCATCAGAGCCAACCATTAGTGTTTGATAATAGCCGTTATTATGAAGAATGTCGGTCATAGTTGTAATGCCGGGGAGGAATCCATCTTTGCCGTAATTATTAACATCGATATTGATAGGCGTTTTAAAAGGAACACCTGTATTCATAGATACCAATGCGCCAATCGTCCAGGTGCTGCCAGTAAGTGAGTTAAAACCACCAACCGTTTCATTATGAGAAAAATTGATGTTTTGTTGAGCTAAATCAAACAGCTCGGGTATTGGATTAACGTCGTTACCTCCACCTAAATCATAAGACAAAAAGCTTGTCTCCATAGACTCGAGATATATGATAATAACGTTTTGCTTTTTATTAGGAAATACAATGTTTGTATTTTCAGGGTCTTTATAATTCTCTTCAATAAAGGTTGTCTGAGCAGTTACGCTGTTATTTATAAATCCAATCAAATCTGATTCAACGGCAGCCATACCGATTAACGCAAGCGATAAAACGATAGAAACAATAACTGAACCTAATTTTGTAAACGGATATATATGCAATTTTAGCTTCTCATTTATTCGCAAAACAATGTTTTGCTTAAATCTGAAAAACACAATAAATCCGAGTAACGCCGTAATTAAAACAGCAGGAAAAACTGCTTTAAACAAAAAATTCGATATAATTCCTGATTCTCCACCATTGCCCGAATCGAACAAGGTGTAGAGTATTGCATCAAAACCCACGTAACCATATGTTTTTACATACCATATTGCTGCAAATAAAGCAAACACACCTAAAAACAAAACAATGTGGCAAACAACAATAATCCATGTAGATACCTTTGATTTATTATTTTGCTTCATCATTTTCTTCCTCAACTGCTATTTTAACTTTTTTAAACATTAAGGACTCTATAACAATAAGAACAATTGATACAGCAATAGCCATAATCAAATAATTAAATGCAACTTTTGGTATCATATCTTTTCCATCAAAAATCGGAACATTACCTGTGCCTAATATAAGCGATTTTGCTCCAACACAGAAAAAATTTATGATTAAAGAGTTGGTACAGAATCTTAATACAAACTGCTTAAGATTTAAATCATTCTTTGTAATCACTTCAAAAAGCCACACAGACATAATTGCAGGAAAAAAGTAACAAATAAAAGCAAGCATATTAACACCTCGGAAAATGAGTTTTTGTTAAATATTTAGACATATTTTATCATTATTAAAATAAAAATGCAACAGAATATTGAATTTTTATATAACAGGTGAGTTATACTATCAAGTGCAACACTTATCCCTTTTCAATGATAATTAGTATAAATCAACATTCGACTTCTGCTAAGTGTGAAATAAAAATCGCCTCTCCAAAAA
>JAZRMJ010000029.1:0-4422 GCA_045647445.1 Acutalibacteraceae bacterium
AAAAAAGCAGAGCGCAAGTCAAGAAAGAAAGCTGAGGAATAATATTGACTGTCAGAGTCATAGGAGCAGGTCTTGCAGGCTGTGAAGCTGCTGCAAGACTGGCTCGTCACGGCATTAGTGTTGAGCTGTATGAGATGAAACCTAATAAGATGTCTGCAGCTCATCATTCTAATAATTTTGCTGAATTGGTTTGCTCTAATTCTCTAAAAGCATCAAGAATTGAGTCTTCGGCAGGTCTTTTAAAAGAAGAAATGCGATTGTTTGGCTCAATTTGTATGCAAGCTGCTGAGGTATCTCAGGTTGCTGCAGGTGGTGCTCTAGCAGTTGATAGAGATAAATTTAGTGGTTTTATAACCAATTTTATTAAATCTCAAGATAACATTAAGATTATCGAAGATGTTGTTGAAACCATCGATACAAGTGTACCTACTATAATTGCTACAGGCCCGTTGACCGACTGCGCACTTGCTGATGAAATAAGTAAAATTTGTGGTGGAATGCTTAATTTTTATGATGCAGCAGCACCAATTGTTTCAGCTGAAAGCATTGATATGGATTATGCGTTTTTTGCCTCTCGCTATGATAGGGGAGGCGATGACTATATCAACTGCCCCATGAATAAGGAGCAGTATGATGCTTTTTATGAGCAACTTGTATCAGCAGAGCGAATTGAACTTAAATCGTTTGAAAAAGACGGTAAGCTTTATGAAGGCTGTATGCCGATTGAGCTTATGGCTCAGCGAGGTCATGATACAATAAGATTTGGCCCAATGAAGCCGGTCGGTCTTCGTGACCCGTCTACAGGACATCGTCCGTGGGCTAACCTTCAGTTGAGACGAGAGAATGCTGAAGGCACAATGTATAACCTTGTAGGCTTTCAGACTAACCTTAAATTCGGTGAGCAAAAAAGAGTTTTTTCAATGATTCCTGCGCTTCATAACGCAGAATTTTATCGTTATGGCGTTATGCATCGTAACACCTTTATTAACTCACCTAAGGTGTTAAATGATAACCTTTCATTAAAAGAATTTTCAAATATCTTTTTTGCAGGTCAAATTACTGGCGTTGAGGGATATACAGAATCAGCAATGTGTGGTATAATAGCTGCAGAAAATATGATACGTTATTTGAAGGGGGATAAAGCTCTTAGCTTACCAAATTTCACTATGACAGGTGCTTTGATTGGATATGTTACCGATGAATCGGTATCAGATTTTCAGCCTATGGGTGCAAATTTTGGTGTTTTACCACCCCTTAGCGAACATATTCGTGATAAAAAAGAACGATATGCGGCATTATCACAGCGAGCATTAGCGTGGTTTGCCGATAATAAACAGGAGGTTTATCCATGAGAATTATAGTTGACGCATTTGGTGGCGACAATGCACCATTAGAGATTATTCGTGGCTGCGAGCTCGCTACTAAAGAATTTGATGCTGAGATTGTTCTTTCGGGCAATAAAGAAAAAATCGAAAAGTGCGCTTCTGAAAACGGCATAGATATTTCCAAAATGTCTATTTTGGATGCTCAATCGGTCGTTTCTATGGAGAATCCTGCTGATTGCGTGATAAAAACAAAAAAAGATTCATCAATGGCTGTTGGCATGCGCGCTCTTGCAAATGGTGATGGCGATGCCTTCGTTTCAGCAGGCAGCACCGGCGCTGTCGTTGTTGGTGCAACTTTTATTGTAAAGCGTATTAAGGGCGTCAAACGAGCTGCTCTTGCCCCCATTTTGCCAACCGATGATGGTAACGGCGTTATGCTGATTGACAGTGGTGCAAATGTTGAATGTCGCCCTGAGTTTCTGCTTCAATTTGGCATTATGGGCTATTACTATATGAGAAGCATCGGTGTTGAAAATCCCCGAGTAGGTCTATTAAACGTTGGTACCGAAGATACTAAGGGTGGAGAGCTTCAGCATCAAACCTTCAAACTTCTCAGCGAAGCTGATATTAACTTTATCGGTAACGTTGAGGCAAGAGACGTGCTTGACGGTGTGTGTGACGTGCTCGTATGCGATGGATTTAGTGGCAACGTATTGCTCAAAATGTGCGAGGGCACAGTTGGCGTGCTCATGAAGAATCTTAAGGGTGTTTTTACTCGCAACATTTTTTCTAAACTTAGCTATTTAGTTCTTAAGCCCGGTCTTAAAGAATTTAAGAAAAAACTTGATTATAATGAAAAAGGTGGCGCCCTTTTGATGGGTGCTTCAAAGCCCGTTATTAAGGCTCATGGAAGTTCAGGCGCTAAAGCAATTAAAAACGCAATTGGACAAGCCATTGCTTTTGCCGGTAGTGACACAATTGAGCGCATAACCAATGACATCGCTGCTGCAAAAGAATCTGCAAATAAGGAGTCAACCGATGAATAAACTTCAAGAAACTATCGGTTACAAATTTAAAAACATTTCATTGCTTAACAGAGCGCTGTCTCACTCATCTTATGCAAATGAATGCCGTGAATCTGAAGGCTCTAATGAAAGATTTGAGTTTTTGGGTGATGCTGTGCTGTCTATCATAGTATCTGATGCTATATTCAGAGACTATACCAATTTGCCTGAGGGTGAGCTTACCAGAATCAGAGCATCTCTTGTTTGTGAAAAATCACTATGTGGATTTGCAAAAGAGATTAACCTCGGTGAGCATATTCTGCTCGGCAAAGGCGAGAGAATGACGGGTGGATGTGAGCGCCCCTCGATACTTGCTGATGCTTTTGAGGCTTTGATTGCTGCAATTTATCTTGATGGCGGAATAGAGTCTGCTACAAAGTTTGTTATGCGTTTTGTTGACCGAGAGCTAACCGAGAATCACGGTGGTGCTTTTGAAGATTACAAGACCATGCTTCAAGAGATTATTCAGCAAAACCCTGAAGAGGTATTGCAATATTGTCATGTTGGCGAGTCCGGCCCTGACCACGACAAACGATTTGAGGTTGACGTGTTACTAAATAGTAACGTTATCGGCAAGGGTGTAGCAAAATCTAAGAAAAAGGCTGAGCAGCTTGCCGCTAAAGAAGCTTTAAAACTTATGGGCGAGCTTCATGGGCGCTAATATATCTATTTTTGTACCTCACAATGGTTGCCCGAATATGTGTAGCTTTTGCAATCAATTTGCAATAACTTCTCATGTTTATCAGCCGTCAGCAGCCGATGTTGATGATGCTGTTAATATTGCCGTCAATTCGATGGGCGACAGGTGCAAAGATAGTGAAATCGCATTTTTTGGCGGTAGCTTTACGGCTATTGAGCGTAGCTATATGATCGAGATTCTTAGCGCTGCGTACAAATACATCTGTAGTGGCACGGTTAAAGGTATTAGAGTGTCAACCCGTCCTGATGCTATTAATAACGATATTCTTGACGTTTTAGAGCGATATGGCGTTACTACCATTGAGCTCGGAGCTCAAAGCATGAATGATGAAGTTCTTTTGGCTAACAAAAGAGGTCATACCTGTGAGGATGTCATAAAAGCTTCTAAATTAATTAAAAACAGAGGCTTTGCGCTTGGCCTTCAAATGATGACAGGCTTATATTTGGATGACGATAACGGCGCTTTATCAACATGCGAGCAGTTTATTGCTCTAAAGCCTGATTGTGTTAGAATTTATCCTACTATTGTCCTTAAAGATACGCTTCTTGCTGATTATTTTAATCAAAAAATATATTCACCCCAAACAGTTGAAAATGCTGTTAATTTATGTGGTCAGCTTTTAAAACGATTTAATTATGCCAACATTCCCGTTATAAGGATTGGGCTACATACAATTAATGAGGATGATTATATAGCAGGCCCATGGCACCCGGCATTCGGTGAGCTTTGCGAAGGTCAATTAGCTTATCTTGAGCTAAAAGAGCAGATTAAATCATGTGGCAGATTTAACGTGTTCGTTCATCCGAGCAAGGTGTCTAAAACCATAGGCCACAAACGTTGTAATATTTTAAAGTTTGAAGAAGATTCGATATTTATCTCGGTTAAAGCCGATGATTGTTTAAAAAAATATGAGTTTAGAATTGAGGAAGTGAGCAACAGTTGAGATTAAAATCAATAGAGGTGCAGGGCTTTAAATCCTTTGCTGATAAAACCGTTCTCACGTTTGGAGAGGGAATGACTGCTGTTGTCGGACCAAATGGTAGTGGCAAGAGCAACATTTCTGATGCCGTTAGATGGGTTTTGGGTGAACAATCCAACAAGACCCTTCGAGGCAATAAGATGGAGGATGTTATTTTTAACGGCACAGCCACTCGCAAGCGACTTGGCTTTGCTGAGGTAACTCTTGTTATCGATAACAAAGACCGTCATTTGCCTTGTGATACCGATGAGGTAGCTATATCAAGACGCTATTTCAGATCGGGTGAAAGTGAATATAGAATCAATAATGCCAGCGTTAGATTAAAAGATATCCATGAAATGTTTATGGATACCG
>JAZRMJ010000030.1:0-3108 GCA_045647445.1 Acutalibacteraceae bacterium
CACGAAGCCCTTTTAAAATTAATATTGCATCGTCTTCGTTAGGCTCTGAAACATTTACTGTCTGGAAACGCCGTTCAAGCGCGGCATCCTTTTCAATGTTTTTGCGATACTCTGTAATCGTAGTAGCGCCAATAAGCTGAAAGTCGCCCCTTGCAAGCGATGGCTTCAAAATATTTGCAGCATCTGTTGAACCCTCTGCAGAGCCTGCGCCGATTATGGTATGAATCTCATCAATAAATAAAATTATATCGTTTGACTTTGTTACCTCTTCGATAACCGATTTAATTCGCTCTTCGAAATCTCCACGATATTTTGTGCCTGCAACCATACCGGTCAAATCTAGGGCAACAACTCGCTTATCTCTCAAAATTTCGGGCACTTCACCATCAACGATTTTGTTAGCGAGTCCCTCAACCACAGCCGTCTTACCAACACCAGGCTCACCTATAAGGCAAGGGTTGTTTTTGGTGCGACGGGTTAGAATTTGAATTATGCGCTCGATTTCTTTAGCTCTGCCTATTACGGGGTCAATTTTGCCTGCCTTAGCGTCGGCAGTCAAATCTCGACCGAATTTATCAAGGGTAGGAGTCTTGTCTGACCCCTTTTTATTGCCGGGGCTTGATTGACCCTTATCTTCATCCTGAAAAGAGTTGCCCGAAGCCTTCAAAGCGTCGGATAGTATGGCTGTGCAATCACCACCAAGCTCACTGATAAATCGCACAGCGTAGTTATCGCCCTCTTCTAAAATTGCAATCAGCAAATGCTCTGTGCCAACAAACGATATTCCTGCTTTGCGAGCAGTAGCCAATGCCATTTCGAGTATGCGCTTTGCTCTGGGGGTTAACTGATTGGGCGATAGCTTGGTGGGCTCACCCTTGCCGACAGTATCAAGCAATGCCTCTTCGATGGTTTCGCCCTCAACACCTTTCGCCTCAAGAATTTGAGCGGCGGCACCGCTACCTTCACGAAGCAGACCTATAAGCAGATGTTCACTGCCGATATAGGTGTGACCGAAATCCTGAGCAGCCTCGATTGCGAGGTTAAGCGCTCTGTTAGCCTTTTCGGTAAAACCGTTGAATTTATACATTCAGCTCACAGCCTTTCACGAATGATTTTTGCACGCAAAGAGTCACGCTGCTCGGCCTCAAGAGGCTCGCCGGCCATAGCCTGCATGGTAGCAGGGCCAACCTCTACCATAAGCGATTCGGCAGAGTTAATGGCTACATCCTTAATTATGCCCATTGAAATGCCAAGTCTAACATGAGAAATCAACTTTCTGAATTCATTATTAGTCATTTTGCGAGCGTATTTAAGGGTGCCAAGCGCTCTAAAAACGGTATCCTCTAAGGTCGATTGTTCAAGCTGAGTGCGTGCGCCTCGCTCCTGAGTCATAGCCTGAGAGGCGATAGATTTAAGATTTTCAATTGCTGCCTTTTCGGATATTCCGAGGGTAACCTGATTTGACAGCTGATACATCGAGGCAGAAGCCTTTGAGCCCTCGCCGTAGGTGCCTCTGATGGTAAGTCCAATTTTGCTTACCGTTGAAGCAAGGCGATTTATAGCACCTGCGTTTTCGAGCGCAGGCAGATGAAGCATAACCGAGGCTCTAAGCCCTGTGCCCAAATTAGTGGGGCATTCAGTCAAATAACCGAGTCGCTCGTTAAAGGCAAAGTTTAGCTTGCTGCCTAGCAAATCGTCTATGTGGTCAGCCTCCTCAAAGGCTTCATCGAGGGCAAACCCGGGTCGCATAACCTGAATGCGAATATGGTCTTCCTCGCACAGCATAATGCTGACCGACTCATCGTCAGATAAAATCAACGCCTTACCCGTACGGTTTTGAGCAAACGCAGGGCTTATAATATGGCGCTCAACCATCGACATAACGGTGATGTCAGGTAGCGTATCCATCTCAATATACTTGTATTTTGCAGCAGCATCGCTGTCGGTTATAATAGCCTCTTTAACGGCAACGTTAACCTTAGCGCACTGCTCGGCATTCATCCTTGAAGGGAAGGGGATACCGGCGATATTTCTGGCAAGTCTTATGCGAGTGCTAACAACGGTGTCAGCCTGATCGCCAACTGAAGTGTACCACTTATTCATTGCTTTGTACCTCCTCTTTAAGGGTCCTTATCTCATCGCGAAGCTCTGCAGCCTTCTCAAAGTTTTGCTCTGCGATAGCAGTTTGCATCTGCTTTTCGAGCTCTATGAGTCTATCCTCGGTGGTAGGCTCGTTTTTTACACCTGAGGGGATTTTGCCTGCGTGGCGGCTTCTTCCGTGCATGCGTTGCAGAGAGGGAAGAAGCTGGTCTAAAAAGGTTTCGTAGCATTTGTCGCAGCCAACCTTACCCGACTGCGCTATATCGTCATAGCACATGCCGCAGCCCTCACAGCGGCGGCGATTATCGGTCACGGGGTGACTCTTTAGAGCGTCGCCAAAAAATGAACCTATAAGGCTATCGAGCATAGCAGTGCCCGAAGCAGAATGCTCCTTTGCGCAGTCAGGGCAAAGGTGATGGGTCTCAACCATACCGTTAATGCTGGTCTTTATATGGGTTGTAGCTGTCTTCATTCCACATTTTTCACACAACATATTAATTCCTCCTTAAATTACATAACCTGAGTCATGAGCATGTGTTTAAATATAGATGCTCTCACAGCATCTCTCTCGTATGGAGCAACGAGCCTCAGCGCAGAATCGGATATAGCAGCATTCATAATGGTTGCCGCTTTAGCCGAAATAAGCTCACGAAAAACGAGGTTCTCAACAATAATTCGCTGAGTTCTCATATCAAGCGAATCGCCAATAGAGTTGATAATGTGCATCAGAGCCGATACAGCCCCCGTTCTGACCTCGGTTATGCGAATGTAACCGCCGCCACCTCGTTTGCTCTCGACAATATAACCTCTTTCGGGGGTGAATCGAGATGAAATAACATAGTTAATCTGGCTTGGTACACAGCCAATGCTTTCTGCAAGGGTGTTGCGCTGAATCTCAGCCATACCATCGGCCGAGCTTTCGAGCATTTCCATAATTCTTTTTGTAATAAGGTCGCTGATGAGCATATAACATCCTCCTATCGATTTTGACCTTTACTGACTAATTCA
>JAZRMJ010000031.1:0-4093 GCA_045647445.1 Acutalibacteraceae bacterium
GTTGGTATTCCGCTTTCTGATACCCTCAAAAAAGCTTGCTTTGTTGATGATATTGAAGGTCTCGACGATTCTCCGCTTGCATGTGCATACGCTAGAGCTCGTGGCACCGACAGAATGTGCTCATTTGGTGACTGGGTTGCACTTAGCGACGTTTGCGATGTAACCACCGCTTTGATGATTAAGCGTGAGGTTTCAGACGGTATTATTGCCCCCGGCTATGAGCCTGAAGCACTTGAGATTCTCAAATCAAAGCGTAACGGTAACTACAATATCGTTAAAATCGATCCCGATTACGTTCCTGCTGCTATTGAGCATAAGCAGGTTTATGGTATAACCTTTGAGCAGGGCAGAAACAATTTTAAAATTAACCGTGAACTTCTCAGCAACATTGTTACTGAGAATAAGGATCTCACAGAGGATGCTGCCCGTGATCTCATTATTGCTCTTATCACTCTCAAATACACTCAGTCAAACTCTGTTTGTTATGCCGTTGACGGTCAGGCAATCGGTGTTGGTGCAGGTCAGCAGTCTCGTATTCACTGCACCAGACTTGCAGGATCTAAAGCTGATACTTGGTTCCTTCGTCAGCATGACAAGGTTCTTAACCTGCCCTTTAAGGATACTATTGCAAGACCTGTTCGTGATAACGTTATTGATGGCTACATCAATCGCAACGAAGAGGATGTTTGTGCTGATGGTATTTGGCAGCAATACTTCACCACTCAGCCTGAGCCTCTGACTGACGATGAGATTCGCGCTTACCTGTCAACCAAGTCAGGTGTAGCACTCGGCTCTGATGCATTCTTCCCGTTTGATGACAATATCGAGCGTGCTAAGCGTAGTGGTGTAAGCTACATCGCTGAGCCCGGTGGCTCTATTAGAGATGACGCCGTTATCGATTGCTGCAACAAGTATGGCATTGTTATGTCCTTTACCGGCATGAGACTCTTCCACCACTAAATCAGATCGGAGATATTTTATGAAAATAATGGTTGTTGGTGGTGGCGGTAGAGAACACGCTATCGTCAAAAAGATTAAAGAAAACAAATCGGTTACCGAAATATTCGCACTCCCCGGCAACGGTGGTATTGCTGCTGACGCTACCTGCGTTGATATTTCTGCAACCGATATTGATAAGATTGTTGAATTTGCAGTTTCAAACGGCATTGATTATGCTGTTGTAGCACCCGATGATCCACTCGTTTTAGGTGCTGTTGATAAGTTGCAAGAGAAGGAAATACCTTGCTTTGGCCCTGCAGCTAACGCAGCTATAATTGAAGGTAGCAAGGTTTTCTCTAAGAATTTGATGAAGAAATACTCTATCCCTACTGCTCAGTATGAGGTTTTCAGCGATTGTGATGCTGCTCTGGAGTATCTCGAAACTGCTCCTATTCCAACAGTTATTAAAGCTGATGGTCTTGCTCTTGGTAAGGGTGTTATTATCGCTATGACCCGTGATGAGGCCAAAGACGCTGTTCGCTCCATGATGCAGGTTAAGGTTTTCGGCAAGAGCGGTGATAATGTTGTTGTTGAAGAGTTTTTGACCGGCCCTGAGGTTTCTGTATTGGCGTTTACCGATGGCAAAACTGTTGTTCCGATGATATCATCAATGGACCACAAAAGAGCAGGGGACAACGATACCGGTCTTAACACCGGTGGTATGGGAACTATTGCTCCCAATCCCTACTACACTGCTGACATTGCAAAAGTTTGCATGGATACAATATTTATGCCTACTGTTAATGCAATGAATGCTGAAGGTCGCACCTTTAAGGGCTGTCTCTATTTTGGTCTTATGCTTACTGCTAACGGACCTAAGGTTATCGAGTATAACTGCCGTTTCGGTGACCCCGAGACTCAGGTTGTGCTGCCGCTTCTTAAAAGCGATTTGCTCACTGTTATGCAGGCTGTTACTAACAGTACCCTTGCTGACTGTGAGGTTGAGTTTAGCGACGGAGCAGCATGCTGCGTAATTATGGCTTCTGACGGTTATCCTGTTAAATACGAAAAGGGCTATGAAATCACCATTGATAATGAAGTAGCTGATAACGTATATGTAGCAGGTGCTGTGCTTAAAGATGAGAAGCTTCTTACAAGTGGTGGCAGAGTTCTCGGCGTTACAGCTGTTAACTCAACACTTAGGGGTGCTATTGATGCAGCTTATGAGAAGGTTTCTAAGGTCAAATTTGATAATGCCTATTTCCGCCATGATATCGGCGCTAAAGCAATGATGGCAGAGGAGAATAAATAATGGTATATAGAGTATACGTTGAAAAGAAAAAAGAACTTGCAAACGAAGCCAAAGCTCTTCTTGGTGACATTCGCAGTCTGCTCGGTATTAAAGCTCTTGAGGACGTTCGTGTTATCAATCGCTATGATGCAGAGAATATTACTGCTGAGCTGTTTGATTACGCTAAGAAAACTGTTTTTTCAGAGCCTCAGCTTGATATCGTCTATGATGAAGCTGATTTAAACGGAGCAGTTGTATTTGCAGTTGAGTTTTTGCCCGGTCAGTTTGATCAGCGTGCTGATTCTGCTGCACAGTGCATTCAGATTATCTCTCAGGGTGATCGCCCTGTTATTCGCACTGCAAAGGTATATGCTCTCTACGGTAATCTTACCGATGAGGATGTTGCAGAAATCAAGAAGTATGTCATCAACCCTGTTGAGGCTAGAGAGTCTACCCTCGATAAGCCCGAGACTCTCCAAATGAAGTATGAGATTCCTACTTCTGTTCGCACCCTTGATGGCTTTATTGAGCTTAATAGAGCTGCTCTTGAGCAGTTTGTTAAGGAGTATGGTCTTGCAATGGATGCTGATGATATTGCTTTCTGTCAGCAGTATTTTAAATCCGAAAATCGCAATCCTACCATCACCGAAATTCGCATGATCGATACCTATTGGTCAGATCACTGTCGCCATACCACCTTCTTAACCGTTATTGATGACGTTAAGTTTGAGGATGAGCTTCTTCAGAGCGCATATGATGAGTATATCGCTATCCGTAAGGAGCTTGGTCGCACTAAGCCCATCTGCCTGATGGATCTTGCTACAGTTGCTGTTAAGTACCTTAAAACTCAGGGTAAGCTCGATAAGCTTGATGAGTCTGAAGAGATTAACGCTTGCACCGTTAAGATTGAGGTTGAGGTTGATGGCAAGGTAGAGCCTTGGCTGCTGCTGTTTAAGAACGAAACCCATAACCATCCTACCGAGATTGAGCCCTTTGGTGGTGCTGCAACATGTATCGGTGGTGCTATTCGTGACCCGCTTTCAGGTCGTGCATACGTATATGGCGCAATGAGAGTTACCGGTGCTGCCGATCCTCTCAAGCCTGTTAGTGAGACCATTAAGGGCAAATTGCCCCAGCGTAAGATTGTTACTACTGCTGCTGCAGGCTACTCGTCTTACGGTAACCAGATTGGTCTTGCAACCGGTATAGTTGACGAAATCTTTCACGACGGTTATGCTGCAAAGCGTATGGAGATTGGTGCAGTTATTGCAGCTGCTCCCGCTTCTAACGTTCGCAGAGAGGTACCCGCACCCGGTGACGTAGTTATCCTTCTTGGTGGTAGCACAGGTCGCGATGGTATCGGTGGTGCTACCGGCTCTTCTAAGGCTCATAACGCTCAGTCGGTTGAAACCTGTGGCGCAGAGGTTCAAAAGGGTAATGCTCCCGAAGAGCGCAAGCTTCAGCGTTTGTTCCGTAACCCCGAAGCAACTCGCATGATTAAGCGCTGCAACGACTTTGGCGCAGGTGGTGTATCTGTTGCTATCGGTGAGCTTGCTGATGGCCTCGAAATTAACCTCAATTCCGTACCTAAGAAGTATGAGGGTCTTGATGGCACTGAGCTTGCTATCAGCGAATCTCAGGAGCGTATGGCTTGTGTTGTTGAAGCTGAAAATGTTGATGCTTTCCTCGCACTTGCTAAGACCGAAAACCTTCAGGCTTGCCCTGTTGCTGTTGTTAGAGAAGAGCCTCGTCTTGTTATGAACTGGAATGGTGCTAAAATCGTTGATATCAGCCGTGAGTTCCTTAACTCAAACGGTGCTGATAAGCATATCTCTATCACTCCGGTTAAGTCACAGTCGGTTA
>JAZRMJ010000032.1:0-7785 GCA_045647445.1 Acutalibacteraceae bacterium
ACCCGTTGCCTTCGTTCAGGCAAAGTTACCCGTGCAATCTAATCTTTATTGCTAAGCATTCAATTCCCCGATTTTTTCGGGGAATTTTTGCTATCTAAGGAGGAGGCATTGTATGCGATATGACGGGATACTAATCTGCTCCGACTTTGACGGAACTCTGGTTGATGAATCAAAGGTTATATCAAACGAAACTCGCGAAGCAATAAAAATGTTTCAGGCTAACGGTGGAAGGTTCACTATGGCGACCGGAAGATCACCCTCCTTTATCGCCGAGGTTATGGCAGATGTTATGCCAAACGCTCCTATGATTGCATTAAACGGCTCTGTTCTTTACGACCACGATAACAACAAAGAGCTCATGAACGTTATAATGCAGTGCAATACAGACCTGCTATACAGCATTTACTCTTCACCACAATGTATCGGTTGCAATATATATGATACAGAATATAAAATGACCGACCTTAAAAAAGCCAATGGCGACGGTCTTGAGCAGTTAATTGCTGGCACAAAAGAAAACATTTTAAAAATTGTTTTTATCTTTGAGGATACAAACACCCCAAGGGCTCTTTGCGAGACACTAAAAGCTGAGAACGGTGACGATTTTTATTTTTGCCGTAGCTGGGCATATTCGATTGAGGCGCTCGATAAATCAGCAACTAAAGGCAATATGCTAAAGCAGTTAAAAACTATTATGCCTGATATTAAGACCACTATTGGTGTTGGAGATTTTGAAAACGACATTCCCCTTCTGGTCGATGCAGATATCGGCATTGCTGTTGCTAACGCAATACCAGAGGTGATTGCTGCCGCTGACCAAGTTACGGTTAGTTGCGATAAAGATGCCATTGCAAAAATTATATATGAACTGTGACAGGATGATACCATCCTGTCACTTTTTTATAGACCAAACGAAACTGACAAGGCCTGATTAATCATGCTCATTGATTGATCATCAAGTCTGCCCATCTTTTCTTTAAGTCGCTGTTTATCTATAGTTCTGATTTGTTCAAGCAAAACTATCGAGTCACGAGCCAGACCACTATGGTCGGCATTAACCTGAATGTGAGTCGGTAGTTTTGTTTTATCTTTTTGGCTTGTGATAGCAGCCGCTATTACGGTAGGGCTATATTTGTTGCCAACATCGTTTTGAACTATCAAAACAGGGCGTACTCCTCCCTGCTCAGAGCCCACAACGGGACTAAGGTCGGCATAATATATATCCCCTCGTTTGATGGTCATTAAACTTCACTCTCCGATTAAATATCATGATGTACAGTAGTATTTTTGCCTAAGAACACAGTTTTTAAACACACCACTATACATCAATACATAATATTTTAAAATCGGCTTATCGGTTATAATCATTAATAAAAAGAGCACCACTCAAAATCAAGAAAACTAAGTTTCTTAACTCAAGCAGTGCGATAATCAAAATAACATATATAATTATAGTCTAAAAATTTTATTGAACTGATTGTTCCGTCGTCTGCGATACTGAGAATATAGTCACCACAAACATCATTACAAAAATATGACCCCTCATCAAATTTATCAGAGGTATAGTTATGATTTAGCGCAGTGTAAATAAGCCCGGGCAGACTATCTGACAGATAATCAAAATCTATCCTTTTGAGCAACCCAAATATCTCTATAGCACAACCATTTGGTGAAACGGTCATACCCGTACCACGTGACCCATCCTCATTCAAAAAGATTGTCTTGTAGCTTTCGCCGTTTCGTTTTATGCTTAGTCGACTTTCAGAATTTTCACCTTTAGCCGTAACAATACATTCAAACCCATCAGTAATAGGCAATTTCTTGTGGGGTGAGTTGCCACTACACCCAACAAGAATTAAGCACAAAAGGGTTATAGCAAGGCTGAGAATAGGTTTCAATCAATCATTCCCGTCATTATCAAGTTGAGAGAATGCCTCATGCAAATTATTTAGCATATCGGTGACGGTCATTGAGCGTTTTGACAGCTTTTCTGCTGTGATATCACCACAAAAGCCGTGAATATAAACGCCAGCTTTTGCGGCATCGGTAGCCGAAACGCCTTGAGCCAGCAATGAAGCAATTATGCCGGCGAGCATATCACCACTACCTGCAGTAGCCATACCATCATTGCAGTTAAGGTTAACAAAAATCTCACCATCAGGGGCAAAGATAAGAGTGCGAGCGCCTTTAAGCACAACGACAACTCCATATGTATCAGCAATCATGCTACCATAATGCAATCTATCTGACATTAGTTGCTCGATAGACACACCACAAAGACGAGCCATCTCACCGTAGTGAGGTGTAAGCACTATCTCGCAATCAGCGTTTCTCAATAAATCTATATTCCGAGATAACGCATTTATTCCATCAGCATCTATAACAACAGGGCAATTCACGTTGCAAACTACTGTTTCAAGAATACCGAACACATCCTCATTATTGCCACAGCCACAGCCAATCAGCACACTATCGGACTTTTTAGCAGTTTTGAGTATACGCCTTGCACAGCTAAAATCTAAATTAGGCTGACCAATGGGGGTGCAAACATCATAGACTGCCTCAGGCATTCTGCTTGCTAAGACTCGATACACTCCGTCTGAGACGGACATCTTAACAAGACCAGCTCCACTTTTTAGAGCAGCGTTTGCTGCAAACTCAGCGGCACCACACATGCCATATGAACCACAAACAGCGTGAACGGTTCCAAAGGTGCCTTTATGGCCATCAATTGGGCGCATAGGCAAAAGCTTTTGCGCCACCACTTTATCTATAACATTATAAGACGGTTTAACGTATTTATCGGATGGTATTCCAATATCGGCGAGCAAAACCTCGCCACAATTATTAGCCGACGGATAGATAACGTGGCACAATTTGTGAGCGATAAAAGTAACGGTCAAATCAGCGATAATAGCGTTTACTGCGCATGCTCCACTATCACAAACAACACCACTCGGCACGTCAACGCTAACAACAAATGCTTTAGATTGATTAGTAGCTGCTGCGATTTTAGAAACGGTATCGTTAAATTGACCTCTGAAGCCAAAGCCATACATTGAATCAATAACAACGTCGGCGCCTAAAATACAACTTTTTGATCGCTCGGTTTCGTATTGAGCATCAATAATAGGCAGACCCATCCCAACAACATATTGAAGCATATCTGAGCTAACATCAGACGCTGGTTTGCCATCGGTTAAAATAACGGTTACCCTTGCTCCATCTTGGTGGAGTCGACGAGCGGCAACAAAGCCATCTCCCCCATTATTGCCGTTGCCACAAAGCACAACCACCTTGAGCGACTCGCAATTAAACCTTGTGCGAATGGCTTTAGCAACTGAGCTACCAGCATTCTCCATCAATCGTTGCTGAGAGATTCCTGCTAACATTGCAGCCTGCTCAGTTTGAATGGTATCTTGTTTTGAATAGATAAGCATATAAACACCACCAAAAAAGATATTTAGATGTTGCTACCAAAAATATTATAAACAATCTGACGGGGCAAACAACGCTTGAGACCCTTAATCATTTTTTCATTAGGCTCGATAACCAAAAGGCATTTGCCTTTATTTTTATCTTGATAGATAAAATAGTATTTATCTTCGGCATCTTCATTTGCGGCATATATAATGTTTTTACAGTTATAATTTTGTGAATCGTTATATTTGCCAAAGCTCTCAATATCTTTGCAATCAAAAGATGCGATTCTATTTCGTTTTCTTCTGTTGATAATGGTATCAACATCAAAAGCACCGTTAGTGAGACTATATTCAATCTCTACATTAAATCGGCTGCTCAAATAAAATGCAAGATACATCATTGCAGGAACAATTAAAAATGTAAAAATAAAGAATCTGCCACCCATGAAGGTAAACAAAAGCAGTGTCAGTACGCCTGCCGTCATAGCGCACACAGCAAATAACACAACTTTAAGTAATAACTCTTTAGGTTTAATCCTTCTTTCAAAAAGCTGTTCAACAAAAACATCCATTAAAATCACTCCATTAAATCGATTATAATAATTATATCACATGATTATAAACAAAACAATAACGGAACGCAATTTATGCGCTCCGTTAATTTAATAAATATTACCTTTTGCCAATATAGGCCATGGGGTCTACACGAGCTCCGTTTTTAAAAACTTCAAAATGAAGATGAGGGCCTGTTACCCTACCGGTCGTTCCAATAAGAGCAACCACCTCTCCACGCTCAACAACGTCGCCCTCGGTAACGTAAAGCTTAGAGCAATGAGCATAAAGTGTTTTGATACCGTTGCCATGGTCAATAACAAAGTGTATACCATAAGCTTCGCCTAATGAATTAACACCAACAACCCTACCAGATTTTGCGCTGAGAATAGGTGTGCCGGTCTTTGCTGCTACGTCATAACCCTTATGGCTTCTATCGTCGCCCCAAAAAGAGCTGATATACTGCTTATATCCTGTATCTACAGGCCAGCAGAAGCCTTTATTGCCTGCATTAACTACTTTTGTTGCAACAGGCTTATTAGCATATTTCGGAATAAAACCTAAATCAACCTTTTGTGTTGAAACTTTAACATTACCGATATAACGCTCTTTAACAGCAGTTATATTATATCCTGCCTCATTTCCATTTTGGTATCCACTAACAAAGCTTTTAACCTCGGTTTCAAACACCATTTCAACAGCAAGTGCAGATAGGTTAGCCTTAAATTTAATAGTTTCACCGATAACAAGGCTCGGAACGTTTGATTCAGAAAGGTTAAACTTAGTTGCAATAGACTCGACTGTGTCGCTTTCGGTTACATCATATTCAATTTCGGTTTTGATAGTCGCATCGCGCAATTCATTAAGAGATAGGAGCTTTTTAGCAACCTGCTCGGTCAAATAACATTCTTTGACCTCTACCTTATGATAAAAAGCATGATTACCTTTCTCTGCAGACAGCAACTGCCATGCCGACTCAGCTGAATCAGTTTTTGCAATAGGCTCATCATTAATTACTACGCACCATATCTTTTCACAGATATCACCGAGCTCCTTCATATTATTTGCAAGCTCTTCAGCAGTAATAATATTATTTGCAGCTACAATGGTGTGAGAGTAATCAACAGATGGCTTAATATGGTCATCGTTAGTATTTAAAGCTTTAGAGATATTATTGATTGCTTTATTAGCATCCTCAACACTAACAACATATCCACACTTTTGACCGTTAACGCTAACTCCAACAGCATAGGTCAAATTGCAAACTGACATGATTGACACACAAATCGTAATCACAAGCATAAACGATACGTAGCCAACCACAACCCTACGAGTGCGATTCTCTAACCCATTTAGTAATTTTATAACGCTATTAAATAAAGCCTTAATAGTTTTAATTAAAAACAAAACACGTACCTCCATAAAAGTTACAACTTTGTAACCTTTTGTAACGATTCTACCATAAAAGTTACAACTTTGCAACCTTTTGAGATACTTTTGTTACAAATAATAAGAATCCACCTATTTTACCAGGTGGATTCTTATTGATTTATACCTATTATTCTTTATATGTCATGTCGTTTTCTATAATATCTTTAATATCATCACAATAACGAGTTGCGTCAATCTTTGCATATTCAAGGCTATGCTCACGGTAATTGCCGCATTCTATTGCAGTAGTGCCGGGTATTTCGCCTTCAAAGTCACGAACGAAAGCCATCGCCTCTTTAACAAGACTAAGCACAGTAGCGTTATCTAAACCGCTTGTGAGAAAGTAAAAGCCTGTGCGACAACCCATAGGCCCAAAATAAATAATATTATCGGAGTATTGGCTATTTCTGACGTAGGTTGCAAATAGATGCTCAATTGTGTGAATTGAATCGTTGCGCAAAACAGGCTCGGTGTTGGGGTGACGGAAACGCAAATCGTAGGTTACAACGTTGCCGTCTATTCTTGAAATGTAAACACCTGGGGTCAAAATATTGTGATTGACCAAAAAGCTTTTAATTGTTTTCATGATTTAACTCCATTCTAATAAACAAATCGGCATTAACTATGTCTTCTAAATTATGAGATACGATAATCAAAAGAGCGTTCTCTGCTTTCTTTTTTAGTATTGACATTGCAGTATCACGATTCTCTGCATCAAGAGCGCTAAAGGGTTCATCAAGCAGATACAAGCTCGCATCATTATAAAGCGCTCTCGCAATAGAAACTCGTTGCTTCATACCACCCGACAGCATCGAGGGTAACTTTTGAGCATCCTCATCGGTAATACCAAGCTTATTCAATATTTCTTTTGCCTTAGTCTTATCACAATTATCAAATATTGTAGCTACATTGTCAATAGCTGATATCCACGGGATTAGCCGATGCTCCTGAAAAACATAAGAAATCTTTTGAGGCACACCACTTATTTGACCACTATCAGGAGTTTCAAAACCACATAATATGCGAAGCAAAGTCGTTTTGCCACAGCCTGAAGGCCCTGTTATTGCAACTATCCCCGTTTCGGGAAAGGTGTAACTAAATTTTTTTATAACCTCTCTATCACCAAAGGAGAGCGATACATTATTCAATGTTATCATCAGTTTCCTCCAATCGATAGTGATTTAACACTGCATGAGATATTATTGCAATCAATTTATCAAAAATCACACTTAATACAATCACGACAGCCGTCCAAGCAAACATCTGATCGGTTGAAATATAAAACTTAGTTTCCCATATATTATTACCGATTGAGGGTATTGTTCTGCAAATAACCTCTGCTGCTATACCTGCCTTCCAGCACAAGCCCAAGCCTGAGCCAGAAGCCGCCATCAAATAAGGATAAAGCGAAGGCATATATATAAGCTTTAAGCGTTTAAAGGGCGACATATGATATATTTGCGCCATCTCTTTAAGACCGGTATCAACCTTAGAAAGACCCGATAAGGTGTTGCTCCAAACAATCGGCAAAACCATAAGCATGCAGATAAAGACAGGAACGAGCTCTTTGCCAATCCACATTAATGCTAATAATATGAAGGATGCAACAGGGGTCGCTTTAACTATGCTTATAATGGGTGATACAAAGTCTTTAAAAAAGCTTGACCAATGAGCGCACACTGCTAGCGCTATTGCAAGAATGAACCCGACTACAAAGCCACCCAAAACACGAGCCATGGAGGCCAAAACAGAGTGCCAAAAAGGGGCTGTAACGCACATTTTTGAGAGCTGATTTATAACACTTAAAGGAGATACAAATAGTATCTCCTCGTTGATAAGCATGCTGATTACTTGCCAAACAACAAGCCAGATAGCTGATATAAGTGTTAGTTTTAATATCTTTTTAATCGGCGATGTAGTAGAAGTTTTCATCAGGCAGTTTACCCCCTACAGAAGCTGGATTAGCGCTGTAAAGAACGTTAACAAAATTTGTTACCTGGCTTTTCATCTTTTGACCAGTGATGCAAACGATTTTGCATCTGGGAAGAGCCTTGAGAGCTACACCTGCTGTGGGAACAATTCCAAGCTCGGCAATCTTCTCTGAAGCTGCCTTGTTATCGGCGTTAACCTTGTTGACCGACTCTGCATACTCCTTGAGGAAGTTTGCAACTGCCTTGGGATTGCTCTCAGCAAAAGCGGTGTTAACAACCACGCTACCCATAGAGATAACGCTATCTTTATTGTTGCTATCTGCTACAGCAGAAGCCCAAAGATCATTCAAATCAAGCGCAACCTTCATTTCAGTATTTTTAGAAAGAAGTGCAGTAACGGTAGGCTCAGGCAGAAGCACAACATCTGCCTTACCTGCGGCAGCGAAAGC
>JAZRMJ010000033.1:0-13943 GCA_045647445.1 Acutalibacteraceae bacterium
CTTATCTCGGTCACTATGAATGGTGTACCCACCGAGCGAGTTGCCGACAGTGAGCTTTATATCGAGTTTTTAGGCGACTCTATTATTGCAGGCAGCGGCAACCTCACCGACAATAAGGATATCGATAATCCATCCTATCCAAACAAGTCGTCAGGCACCGACAGCTACGCTTTTTTGACTGCCAAAAAGCTTGGCGCTGACCTCTCGGTTGTTGCAAGAAGCGGTCTTGCTTATTCCTATGGCTACGATATGCCTATAGAGAATTATTGGCAAAGAATATCATGGTCAAGACCTCATCTTGGCAACTACCTGCCAAAGCGTCAGCCGACCGTTGTGGTTATCTCGCTTGGCACCAATGACCATAAAAATTATATCGATGAGGGCTTAAACGAATCACAAATGCGCGAGAAGGCGAGCGAGCTTTTGCAACTTATCAGAGCCGACCGACCCGATGCAAAAATCGTTTGGCATTACGGTCTGATGGGTTCAAAGCTTGAGGCTCAGATTAAAGGCGCTGTTACCGATATGGGTGGCCAAAAGAAGGGCTTTTACTACTTCTCATCTCAAAAGGCGATTAGTGGTGGAGGCTGGCATCCAAGCAAAGCTGAGCATGAAACGGCTGCTACTGAGCTGGCTGAGTTTATAGAAGGCATAATAAAATAATTTATCTGAGAGAGAGCAACAAGATGCAGCTCTCTCTTTTTAATATATTGCAAAAAACTCAAAAAAGCATTATAATAGCCCTTATAACTATTAAAGGAGTGACGCAAATGGCGTTTTTGCCCATAACTAAAGCAGAGATGCTATCTCGTGGCTGGGATGAGCCTGATATTGTTATCGTAACGGGCGACAGCTACGTTGACCACCCGAGCTTTGGCACCGCCATTGTTTCACGAGTGCTTGAGGATGAAGGCTTTAAGGTCTGCATTTTGCCTCAGCCTCAATGCGATGAGGATTATCGTCGATTCGGCAAACCGAGACTTGCGTTTTTCGTCAATGGCGGCAACATCGACTCAATGGTAGCCCACTACACTGCTGCAAAGCGCAAACGCAGTGACGATGCCTACACAGCAGGTGGCAGTGCAGGTAGCAGACCCGACCGAGCTATCACCGTCTATTGCAGGGCTATCAGACGTGTGTGGGGCGATGTAGCCATCGCGATAGGTGGCGTAGAGGCATCGCTAAGGCGTTTTGCCCACTATGATTATTGGGATGACTCCGTTCATCCGTCGGTGCTGTGTGAGTCGGGTGCCGACCTTTTAATGTATGGCATGGGTGAGCGTCAGGTCTCGCAAATCGCCCACAGACTAAACGGGGGCGAGCCCATCTCGAGCCTTGTCGATATTAAAGGCACTTGCTACTCTGTTAAGGTGGCAGACTATACCCCTGCGCCCTGCAGCGAATGCCCAAGCTTTGAGCAGGTCAGCGCAAACACCGACAGTGGCAAAAAGCAATATGCCATGTCATGCCGTATTCAGCAAAATGAGCATGATGCCGTAAGAGGCAAGAGGGTTATTCAGCGACACGGTGAGGTTATAGTGGTGCAAAATCCACCTCAGCCACCCCTCTCAGGGCAGGAGCTTGATAGAGTCTATGAGCTGCCCTACGAGCGCAACTGGCACCCATCTTATGACAAAATGGGTGGAGTTCCTGCGTTGCAAGAGGTCAAATTCTCAATCACCCACAACCGTGGCTGCTTTGGCGCTTGCAATTTTTGCTCGATTGCCTATCATCAGGGTCGAGCCATCACCTGCCGTAGCCAAGAGTCGGTCATCAAAGAGGCAAAGCTTTTGACCCAAATGGAGGATTTTAAGGGCTACATTCATGATGTAGGTGGCCCGACTGCTAACTTCAGAGCCCCATCCTGCAAAAAACAGCAAACAATGGGTCTTTGTAAGGATAAAAAATGTCTCGCACCAAAGCCGTGCCCTGCCCTTGAGGTCGACCATTCGGAGTATCTTGAATTGCTCAGAAAGCTTAGAGCTTTGCCCAAGGTCAAAAAGGTCTTTATTCGCTCGGGCATTCGCTTTGATTATCTGATTGAGGATAGTGACGAGCAGTTTTTTAAGGAGCTTGTTGCCCACCACGTCAGTGGTCAGCTCAAGGTCGCTCCGGAGCATTGCTCAGCAGCCGTTTTAAGCGCAATGGGCAAGCCTCAGATTGGCGCCTACATGCGTTTTAAAAGTCGCTATTACGAGCTGACTAAAAGCTGTGGCAAAAAGCAATATTTAGTGCCCTATCTTATGTCGTCTCACCCTGGCAGCACCCTGCGTGATGCTGTTGAGCTTGCGCTCTTTCTTAAAAAAGAGGGTCTTCACCCCGAGCAGGTGCAGGATTTTTACCCCACCCCTGGCACCGTATCGACCTGCATGTTTTATACAGGGCTTGATCCATTCACTATGCAGCCCATCTATGTGCCTCGCACTTCAGCCGAAAAGGCGCAGCAAAGAGCTCTTTTGCAATATTTTAAGCCTGAGAATAGGCAGACTGTCATATCCGCTCTGCGCAAATGCGACCGAGCTGACCTAATCGGGAACGGCCCCGATTGCCTTGTGAGCGCACCTGCGTCGGAGCGCAATAAACCCGACCAAAAGGGCAAGCGTAAAATAGCTAAAAAAACCAATAAACCTGCTAAAAAGACGGGCAGAAGAGGTCGCTGAACTTGCAATTGGGCATAAAATTTTTATACAGTTGATTTTTTGCCCTTTGGGTGGTACAATAATCTAGAACCCAAAAGGTAAAACCACCCATTAATTATTTAGACGGAGGATTGTTATGGCTTTTGAAGATGCTGTTATAAAAGCAAAAGAATTGTTTGATACCACCGGCAAAAAGGTGGATGAAGTTATAAATGTTCAAAAAATCAAGCTTAGCATCGCTAAGCAAAAAGCTCAGATAAAAGAAGATTTTCAGCTGCTCGGTCGCCTCTATTATTCAGGCACAAAGCGTGATAATGTTGACCCGGAGGCTTTGCAGGCCATCGTTGACCAGATTGAGCTTGAGAAGGATAAGCTTCGTGAGCTCGAAACTGAGCTTGCCTTTGCACAGGGCAATATCGTCTGCAACGAGTGTGGCGCCGTCAATTTGGCGGATGCTGAGTTTTGCTGCAAGTGTGGCAAAGAAATCGAATAATTTAGTTTAACCAATAAACGGGATGATAGCTGTCATCCCGTTTGTCTATGGAGGATATTTTGATGAATATTAAATCAATCGGCATTGTTATTGCCGACCGCTGTGAGTATGAGCCACTGCGTGACCGTGCGCTCGAGATGGGCGGCAACGAGTCGTTTATCGGCGGTATGGAGTGTGTGCGCTTTGAGTGTGCAGGGTTTAATATAATTGCCGTGCTTTGCGGTATCGGCAAGGTCAATGCCGCCTCAGCCGCTGCCTTTTTGATAACCGAAGGAGCCGAGCTTCTTATCAGCACAGGCTATTCGGGTGGTATTGCGGGTGCGCCGCGTGGCTCAACTGCTATTGCAACTCGCTATCTTGAGCACGATTTTGACCTGACCCCTCTCGGCTATGAGATGGCTGTTAAACCCGACCAGCAATATATTTATGATGCCGATTTGGCGCTAAACGAGGTCGCTTTAAAGGCTTATCCCGGTCTTGTCAGTGGTGTGATGGTATCGGGCGACTGCTTTGTTTGCAGCGATGAGCTTCGTGACCGTCTGCGCGACAGCTACGGTGCAGTAGCTTGCGATATGGAGTCGGCTGCAGTAGCATCGGTCGGATTTAAGTGCAATATAAACACCTTCGCAATCCGTCGCATTTCTGACAATGCAGGCAACGATGCCTCGGGCATGTATCAGGCAGCTGCCGTTTATGACAGCTCAATGACCGACATGCTCATTAACATAATTAAGCGCTTTGGGGAGGATAAGTGATGCCTCAAAACAAACGAAAGTATCAAAACCTTTTGCAAGGCTCAATGATACTTGCCGCTGCGACTGCGCTGGTTAAAATTTTAGGCGCAATATATCGCATTCCTCTTAACAATATGCTGGGTGAATTGGGTGCAGGCTATTATTCAACTGCCTACGACCTATATCTGCCCATCTATTCACTTGCTATGGCAGGTTTGCCCGTTGCCATATCGCGCATGGTAGCCGAAACGGTAGCGTCAAAACGCTTTGCCGATACAAGGCGACTGCTCAAAATTGCTCAGCGAGCCTTTTTAGTGACGGGCGTTACAGGCACCGTCATAATGGTGCTTGCAACCTATTTTTATCTTTATAACGATTGGTTTCGCGCCACCTTTAACGTAAACGCCAATACCAACAGTGTTTATGCGATAGTGCTCATATCCTTCTCAATACTGTTTTGTTGCATAATGTCGACCTATCGAGGCTATTACGAGGGTCTGCGCAACATGATACCAACTGCCGTTTCTCAGGTTATCGAGGCGATGGGCAAGCTGGTGCTCGGTCTTGTGCTCGTTTGGGGCACAAAATATGTCTGCATCAATTTTTATTCAATGACCGAAGCCCAGAGCCTTCCTTATGCTGCCGGAGCGGCTGTGCTGGGAGTAACCCTGGGCGCTGCTGCAGGTGCCGTTTATCTCAGAATTAAGCACTCTCTATCGGGCGATGGTATTACTGCCGAAGAAATCAGCGAGAGCTCTGCTCCTACACCCTCGAGCAGTCTGCTCAAATCGCTTGTTGTTATCGCTCTGCCTATAGTTATCGGCTCAATGGTGCGTGACGTTGCAGGCCTTGTTGACCTTACAACCGTCAAATCCAGGCTCGAAACGGTGGTCATTCAAAACCCCGACCTACTTGAGAGGTTTTATGGCATAAGCAACCTTTCTGCTCAGGAGCTTGGTGATATACCCACCTACCTTTACGGTATTTATAAGGGCTTTGCCTTTTCGATTTATAACCTTGTGCCCACCATCACCTCGGTTATCGGTGTCAGCGCAATACCTGCCCTTAGCACTGCATGGACTATGAAGGATTCTTCAGGTATCCGTCAAAGCTCCGAATCGATTATTCGACTGACTGCTATGATTGCCCTGCCTGCAGGTGTGGGCATAGCCTGTCTGTCAGGCCCGATTCTTGAGCTGCTTTATTCGGGCAGACCTAACGCTGTTACCGTTGCAACCCCTATATTGGCTGTGCTTGGCGTGTCTGCAGTTTTTGCAGGTCTTGCTGTGCCCATGACCAATATGCTTCAGGCTATCGGCAAACAGAATGTGCCCGTTATTAATATGGCTGTGGGTGTTGTGCTCAAAATAGTAATAAACTATATTTTAGTGGGTGTTGACATTCTCAACATTCAGGGCGCCGCAGTTGGTACTGCCGTTTGCTACGGATATATTTTGATAGCAAATCTTGTTTGCTATATCCACTTCTCAAAAATCAAAATAAGCCTTGTCTCGACCCTTTTAAAACCTGCTGTGGCAGCCGTTTTGTGTGGTGCTTCAGCCGTCGGAGCATATTATTTGATTGGCTTTGCTCTCGACAGTTCAAAGGTCAAAACAGCACTTTCTATAATAATTGCTGCTGCTATTTATGCAGTTTGCCTAGGAGTTTTGAAAGGCTTCACCGAAAACGATATAAAAATGCTACCCAAAGGTGAAAAAATCTCAAAAATCCTTGCAAAATTGGGATGGATAGGGTAGAATAGATTTAATAGGGAGTTGCCCAAAATATGGTAGAGTTTGAATTTAAACAAAAATATAATATTGACGACCTTGTTGAGATTATCAGGCTGCTTCGCTCACCGGGTGGTTGTCCGTGGGATATTGAGCAGACTCATAGCTCAATTCGCGGCAACGTTATCGAAGAGGCCTATGAGGTGGCAGACGCTATCGACACTGCCGACAAGGCTGCTCTTTGCGAGGAGCTTGGCGATTTGATGATGCAGGTTGTCTTTCACGCTCAGATGGCTAAAGAGTCGGGCGACTTCACCCTCGACGAGGTGACCGACGGTGTTTGCCAAAAGCTGGTGCATCGTCATCCCCATGTGTTTGGCTCTATAGAGGTCGATAGCGTATCTCAGGTTCTCGACAATTGGGACGCCATCAAAAAGCAAGAGAAAAATCAACAAAGCTACACTGCAACCCTCGAGAGTGTGCCCAAAGCCTTCCCCTCTCTTATGAGAGCTGCTAAGGTTCAAAAGAGAGCCGCTAAGGTCGGCTTTGACTGGCCCAATATCGACGGTGCGTTAGATAAGCTCAGCGAAGAGGTAAATGAGCTTAAAATTGCCGAGCAATCGGGTAACAGCGATGCTGTCGCAGAAGAATTCGGAGACTTGCTGTTTAGCATGGTCAATGTTAGCCGTTTCTTAAAGGTCGATAGCGAGGAGGCGCTCGAGAGAGCAACCGACAAGTTTATCGCTCGCTTTAAGGCTATGGAGGAACTGGCAATTTCTCAGGGCCTCGAGCTTAAAGAGATGTCGCTTGAGCAGATGGATGCTCTGTGGGATCAAATTAAAAAGCACTCATAATAATCGGCTTTGCCGATGTTGAGTATAAATCAAAAATTTTTGGAGGAATTCACAATGAACAAAACAGAACTTATTGCTGCAGTAGCCGCAAAGACCGGACTTTCAAAGAAGGATGCTGACAAGGCTGTAGTTGCAGTTTTTGAGTCCATCAAAGAGACCCTCGCTGCAGGCGACAAGGTAACCGTTTTTGGCTTCGGTAACTTCGAGGTCAGAGAGCGTGCAGCTCGCACCGGTCTTAACCCCCGTACCAAAGAGACCATCCAGATTGCTGCTTCTAAGGTTCCTGCTTTCAAGGCTTGCAAGGCTCTTAAGGACGCTCTTTAATCTTAAAAACCAAAAGTTGACCGGCCAAGTCTTGACCGGTCAACTTTTTTTAGCAGGGAGAATTTATGAGACTTGATAAGTATTTAAAGGTGTCGCGCGTTATTAAGCGTCGCACCGTGGCTAACGAGGCTTGCGATGCAGGCCGAGTGAGCGCCAACGGTCGCCCCGTCAGAGCCTCCTACGATGTTAAGGTAGGGGATATAATCGAGGTAGTTTTCGGCACTCGCACCGTAAAATTCAAGGTCGAGAGTGTTTCTGAATATGCAACTAAAGATAATGCAGCCCAAATGTACACCCTGATTGATTAAATTTTAAACATAAACCCACCCTCTTTGTCATAGATTTAAGCAAAGGGAGGTGGGTTTTATGGCTTTAAATGATAACAAAACGGCGACCTCACCCCATAGCGTGGCCATTGAGGATAGGTGCAAAATGACCATCACGGGGGTGTCAGATGTTGACAGCTTTGATGAGCAAACCATGATAGTCTATACCGACATGGGTGAGCTGACTTTAAGGGGTATAGGTCTGCATATAAGTCGGCTCAACACCGAAACGGGAGAGCTTAACGTGACGGGTAAAATCTGTGCCCTCGCTTATACTGACGATAGGGCAAAGGGCGGATTTTTCGGCCGTATATTCAGATGAACGGATATCAGGTTGACGGGTCTAATCAGTTTTTTACAGCCACCATCTCAGCAGGGGTGGGGGGGCTGCTCTGCCTTTGCTATGATTTGATGCGCCTGGCAAGATGCATAAAAAAGCCGTCTGTATTGGGTGCCTTCTGTCAGGATATTGCGTGGTGGCTGACAGCGACAATATCGACCTATCTTTTGCTGCTTATAAGATGTAGTGGACAGGTCAGGTTTTTTGCCATTATAGGTCTTGCAGTGGGCTTTGTTTGCTGGAGAATGACGGTCAGCGTAGCTTTTATGAAGGTAACAAAGCCGATTGCCGATTGGGTGATTGGTGCGACCCGACTCGTAAAAAGACGGATTTTGCACCCACTTATCAAAAAATTAAAGATATTTGGGGGATTTCTTTTAAAAACTTTAAAAAATATTCTGTTTTCGGTAAAAAACCTCTTGAAACATACGGGTCTTGTGGTGTATAATCAACTCAAATCATGGGTTGGCATGCCCTTCAAGAAACGGAGCGATAGAAATGGCTCGTCGTAGCATAATAGTTCGCATCGCTCTGCTCGGTGCGATGGTCTACCTCATAGTGACCATGAGTGGGCTCTATAGCGAGCTTTCTCTCAAACAGCAGGAGCTAAAGGCTCTGACCTTAGAAAACGAAATGGCCGAGCTTCAAAATCAGGAGCTGAGAAACCTTGTTGAAAATGGCTCCGAGAGCGACTACATTGAACGCGCCGCGAGGGACAGGCTGGGTTATGTCTACGCCAATGAGGAAGTGTTTACCGATATTTCCGGTAAATAATTTGAGGAGGATACACATCGTATTATGCAGCTTGAGATAGGCTCTATTCTAAACGGCAAGGTGACCGGTATCACCAAATTCGGAGTTTTTGTTGATATCGGCGATGGCAAAACAGGTATGGTTCATATTTCTGAGGTAGCCACCACCTTTGTCGAAAATATAAACGACTTTTTGACCATTGGTCAAGAGGTCAAGGTTAAGGTGCTGTCAATCAGCGAAGAGGGCAAAATCAGCCTTTCTATCAAAAAGGCTCAAGAGCGTGAGCGCAGAAATGCTCCTCGCAAACCCGTTGCACCCCCCGACCGTCCCACAGGCGGCGAGTGGCAGGCAAGGCGCAACGATAGCCTCTCTTTTGAAGATATGATGAATCGCTTTAAGCAAACAAGCGATGATAAAATGTCTGACCTCAAGCGCAAGGGTAAAACCGAGGTTAAGCGCCCTAAAAGGGTTCAAAAATAAACTCTAAAGAGCGGAGGTAACTCCGCTCTTTTTGTAAAGGAAGCAGTATTTATGCGAGAGATAAATGTGTCGGCTGTGACCGACCTTGTAGCAACGCTTTGCATCGATGCCAATAAAATATTGCCCGATAGTCTGTGCAAGGCAATTGAGTGCGCCTATAATAACGAGAGCGAAGCTCTCGCTAAGGATATCATGGGCGACATAATGCGCAATATTGATGCCGCAAAGGAGCTTAACATACCCGTCTGTCAGGATACGGGCATGGCAGTAGTTTTTTTAGATATCGGTCAGCAGGTTCATTTTGTCGGTGGCGACCTCTATACTGCCGTTAACGAGGGCGTGCGCCGTGGCTATGAGCAGGGCTATCTGCGCAAATCGATTGTTGCCGACCCCCTTAGAAGGGTCAACACGGGGGATAACACCCCTGCCGTTATTCACACCCGAATCGTCGAGGGTGATGAGGTTAATATAACCGTTGCACCCAAAGGCTTTGGCAGTGAAAATATGAGCGCAACCCGTATGCTCACCCCCTCTGCTACCCGTGAGGAGGTCATAGGCGCAGTGCTCGATGTGGTTAAATCGGCAGGAAGCAACCCCTGCCCACCAATGACCATCGGTGTCGGCATAGGTGGAGATTTTGAGTTTTGCGCCGAGCTTGCAAAAAGAGCGCTCTGTCGCTCGGGTGATAAGCCTAACAGCGACCCCTTTTATGCCGAGCTGGAAAAAGATATGCTAAAGGCTGTCAACAGCACAGGGATTGGCCCCCAAGGCTTTGGCGGAGCGACCACTGCCCTCTATGTTAATATTGAGCAATACCCCACCCATATAGCAGGTCTGCCTATCGCAGTTAATATCGGCTGTCATGTAACAAGGCATAAGAGCGCAAAAATTTAAAATAAACGCAAATTCCTCTTTAATTTATAATTAAAATATGTTAATATAAAGCTAGAGAAGCTCTTACCTTGACATATTCGCTCTTGCGCCGTGTTAGGCGCTCGACGGTAAAATATAAAAGGCATGTTGTTTCGACTGCCGAAAAGGGGGGGTTATGAAAACCAACGTTACTGCTCGTAAGTGCAATCTTAGACCCTCTTTTAAAGTGCAAATCGATAAAAAGCTTCAAAGCTTGATAAATTTTTTAACGATACTGCAGAGGCTTCTGTAACCGTCACGGTCGATGAATATGCCGAAAAGAATTACGATATTATTCGCACCAAAACGGTTGAGCTTGTGCCAATATCGGTCGACGAAGCAATTTTAGAGATGGAGCTTGTGGGTCACACCTTCTTCATGTTCCTCAATGCCGATACCGGCAAGGTAGGGGTTGTCTATCGCCGCCGCGATGCAGGCTACGGTGTGATTGAATCGGTAGAATAACTTTAAAAACTAAATGGGCAGGGGCCTTGCGGGCTCCTGCCCAAAATAAACTAAAAGTAAGGATTTTTTGATTATGAATTATCGTCTTGTTGCCCCATGCCTATTCGGTTTGGAGGCTTTGGTAGCAGGTGAGCTTAAGGCTATGGGAGCCGACTGTGTAACGGCAGAGAACGGGCGCGTGCTTTTCTCAGGTGATGAGAGCATGATAGTCAGAGCCAACCTTTGCTCACGCTATGCAGAGCGCATTCTCATCCTCGTGGGTGAGTTTGAGGCTCTCACCTTCACCCAGCTTTTTGATGAGGTCAAGGCTCTCGAATGGGAGCGCTTTATAGGCAAAAATAATGCATTCCCCGTAAAAGGCTGGTCGCACAACAGTCAGCTTCATTCAATACCCGACTGTCAGTCTATCATCAAAAAGGCGATAGTTAACCGACTTTGCGAGAAGTATCACCTCTCATGGCTTTCTGAGAAGGAATCAATGCGCAAAATCAGCTTTTCAATATTCAAAAACAAGGTGTGCGTTATGATAGATACCTCGGGCGACGGCCTTCACAAGCGTGGCTACCGTCGTAACGCCAACGATGCACCCCTTAAAGAAACTCTTGCAGCGGCAATGGTCTATCTTGCCCACATTTATCCCGATTCAACCGTTTATGACCCAATGTGTGGCTCAGGCACCATCCTTATCGAAGCCGCTCTGCTGGCTCGCAACATTGCCCCAGGCCTTCGCCGTGGCTTTGCAGCTGAGCAGTTTGATTTTATCCCTGCCGAGCTTTGGCAGCAGGAGAGGGCGAGAGCGGTTGATATGATTAATGCCGATATCCCCTTTAAGGCGATAGGCTACGACCTTGACCCCCAGAGCGTTGCGCTCACTATGGATAATGCCAAAAAAGCAGGGGTTGAGGGCTGCGTTGAGGTCAGCGTTGCCGATATGGCAAACTTTGCGCCCACCACCGAGAGGGGTGTTGTTATAACCAACCCACCCTACGGTGAGCGACTGCTCGATATTAACAGCGCAAGAGAGCTTTATAAAAAGCTCGGCAAGGTCTGCTCCCAAAAGAGAGGCTACAAATACAACGTCATCAGCTCCGATGACAGCTTTGAAGAAAACTTTGGCAGACCTGCCGACAAGCGCCGCAAGCTCTATAACGGCAGTATCCGTTGCCAGCTTTATATGTATTTTAAATAACCTTCGGGGGAATGAATTATGAAGCACCTTTTTATCGTCAATAACTGCGCAGGTGGCGGCAAACGCACCATGCCCTTGATACCGAGAATTGAAGCCTATTTCACCGAGCGTAGAATGGACTACGAAATTGTCTCAACCACCAAGGTCGGTGATGCAACCCTTATCGCGCGCGAATATGCGATGAGGGGTGAGTCTATGCGCATATACTCCTGTGGTGGCGACGGTACCCTCCATGAGGTGGTCAACGGTGTTGCAGGCTGCAAAAACGTTGAGGTAGGCGTTTTCCCATGTGGCACGGGTAACGACTATGTTGCAACCTTTGGCGATAAAGAGGACTTTTTTGATATTGACGGTCAGGTCAAGGGTAGCTCAATCGAGGTCGACCTTATCTGCACCGACGGTATATATTCGATCAACCAATGCTCAATGGGTTTTGATGCCAAGGTTGCCGACAATGTTGCAATGTTTAAGAAAAAGCCGCTTGTAAGTGGCAGCATGGCTTATCTGCTGTCGGTTATCTACACCCTATCAGGCAAAATCGGTAACTTCATGACCATCACCATCGACGATGAGAGGGTCATAAAAGGCAACTTTTTGTTTGCCATCTCAGCAAAGGGCAAGTATCATGGTGGTGGCATGATGTCTGCCCCCGATGCAAAGCCCGATTCTCGCTCCCTCAACTTTATGATTATAAGGCAGGTCACAAAACCCCGTTTTCTCACCCTTCTGCCTAAATACATAAAGGGCAAGCACCCCTCATATGATGATATTGTTATCAACACCTTCGGCCGCAAGATGAATGTGGTCGTGCGCAGGCCCCTACCCGTCACCCTAGACGGCGAGGTTATCTTCTCAAGCGAGATAACAAGCGAGCTTGTGCCCAAGGCAATGCGCTTTATTATCCCCACTAAGGTGGCCCAAAAGGGCACCGAGCCTAAGTCAGATGTGAGAGTATATGCCGTAGAGCGCAAGTGATTTTAACGCTATGCGACCTGTATCGACTTAAAAAGCTTAGTCAAATCACTGAAAATAGGAATTTTTTTGTAAATACTATTGATTTTTTTAAAAAACTGTATACAATATAGTTTAGCACTCGAAAGACTTGAGTGCTAAATCTTATGTGTGCTAATATTTGATTGGAGGAATATATTATGACCATCAAGCCCCTTATTGACCGTGTTGTTATCAAAATGGTCGAGGCTGAAGAGACTACTAAAAGCGGTATCATTCTTGCAGCAGCTGCTCAAGAGAAGCCCCAAATTGCAGAGGTAGTTGCAGTTGGCCCCGGTGGTGTTGTAGACGGCAAAGAGGTAAAAATGTATCTTAACGTTGGCGATAAGGTCATCATGAGCAAATACTCAGGCACTGAGGTTAAGCTCGACGGTGAGACCTACACCATTTTGCGCCAAAGCGACATACTCGCAGTGGTTGAGTAATTATCTATTTTAAGGAGTGTATTTTAAATGGCAAAGGATATAATCTACGGCGAATCAGCCCGTAAAGCCCTTCAATCAGGCGTTGATAAGCTTGCCAACACCGTTAAGGTTACCCTCGGCCCCAAGGGTCGCAACGTAGTGCTCGATAGAAACTTCGGCGCACCCCTGGTAACCAACGACGGTGTTACTATTGCAAAGGATATTGAGCTGAGCGACCCCTTTGAGAATATGGGCGCCCAGCTTGTTAAAGAGGTAGCAACCAAGACCAATGATATCGCAGGCGACGGCACCACCACTGCTACCGTGCTCGCACAGGCAATCATCCGTGAGGGCATGAAGAATATCGCAGCAGGTGCTAACCCCATGGTAGTTCGCAAGGGTATCAAAAAGGCTGTAGAGGCTGCAGTTGAGGCTATCAGCAACAACTCAAAGGCTGTTGACGGCTCAAACGATATCGCTCGCGTAGCAACCATCTCTGCAGGTGACGAGTTTATCGGCACCCTAATTGCAGAGGCTATGGAGAAGGTTTCAAACGACGGCGTTATTACCGTTGAAGAGTCAAAAACTGCAGAGACCTACTCAGAGGTTGTTGAGGGCATGATGTTTGACCGTGGCTACATCACCCCCTACATGAGCACCGATATGGATAAGATGGAGGCAGTTATTGACGATGCCCACATTCTTATCACCGATAAAAAAATCAGCAACATTCAGGATCTTCTGCCCCTTCTTGAGCAGATTGTTCAAGCAGGCAAAAAGCTCTTTATCATCGCAGAGGATGTTGAGGGTGAGGCTCTGACCACCCTTATTCTTAATAAGCTTCGTGGCATGTTCGTTTGCGTTGCAGTTAAGGCTCCCGGCTTTGGCGACCGTCGTAAAGAGATGCTCCGTGATATCGCCATCCTCACAGGTGGTGAGGTTATCAGCTCTGAGCTCGGTCTTGAGCTTAAAGATACTCAGCTCTATCAGCTCGGCCACGCTCGTCAGGTTAAGGTAACTAAAGAAAACACCATTATCGTTGACGGTGCAGGTGATAGCAACGCTATCGCAGCTCGCGTTAACCAGATACGTGGTCAGATTGAGACCACTACCTCTGACTTTGATCGTGAGAAGCTTCAGGAGCGTGTTGCTAAGCTCGCAGGCGGCGTTGCCGTTATTAAGGCAGGCGCTGCAACCGAGGTCGAGATGAAAGAGAAAAAGCTTCGCATCGAAGATGCTCTTGCATCTACCAAGGCAGCAGTCGAAGAGGGTATCGTAGCAGGTGGTGG